>JAUNSB010000070.1:16893-21752 GCA_030539375.1 Prevotella sp. | reverse complement strand
CGGCATTCCAGAACAGTTTTTACAATAATATCGTGCATTATAATATACTTTATATCCTATGCCTGAGTATTCCTTTACCTCTTTCGGAGCCATTTTGTGTACATCTCTTCGTAAGAGAAGTACATGGATACTGTTTGGAAAATTAACAGACTAAGAAACAGGCAGGAGCGATTGTTGATGATTCCCGTTTTGCTCAACAAACGTTTTGTAACTTCATTGATTTATGTTAAATAACGTTATGAAAAAACAAGAAATATGCTAATTATGCCTTTGTTTCTTATATTTTGTATAATTTTGCACACAAAATGTACCTCTCTTACAAAGAGATGTTGGATTTCATCCGACATTTTCTCGCCATGGCATAGCTCAAGCAAGCTTGACTCTGCTCATGGCTTAACGAAAACGTTCATTTTTGCTCAACAACCGCTACCTTGTTTCCTGTATGTTTTTCCTCAAGGCAGGTCCAGTGTGGGTTTGTACCCATGCCATTCTACAATGACTTTATGATAAGCCTGTTCGCCTTGTCTATTCTGGACGTGTCAAGTGAGGCAAGGTAAATGCTGGTCGTGGTCTCCGAATCATGCCCCATAGCCTCACTGATGACGGACAGTGGAATGTTCTTGCTCTTTGCGATGCTTGCCCAGCCGTGGCGCGCCACGTATGTGGTGAGCGGTATGTCAAGACCAAGCATTTCTCCAATCTTCTTCAGGTTGCGGTTTACGCAATGCGCACTGCTCATATATTGCGTCCGCTCATCCCTTCCGTCGTTCTTGATGACAGGAAGAAGATAGGACGTGTCGCCGGTGTCGTATTTGTCCACAATCTCCTGCATGGATTTCTCCCACTTGATGTGCAGCTGTTGCCCTGTCTTATGTCGGCGATAGGTGAGTATGCCGTTCTGTAAGTCCCTCTTTCTCAAGAAAGCCATATCAACAAACGACATGCCCCGTGTGTAGAATGAGAACATGAAGATGTCACGGGCATAGTCCATCACAGGGTAACGGGAAAGGTCCAAATCTCTTATCCTGCGGATGGTTTCCAAAGAGACTGCACGCTTGACGGTCTTGTCTATGCCCGTGTAGACCCGCTTGAAAGGGTTACGCTGCACGGTCAGTTCCTTGTCCACCGCACGGTTGTAAATGGCGCGGAGATTGCGCATGTAGAAGGATATGCTGTTCGGGCAGATGCCTGACGATGCAAGGTATGTCTCGTATGCCATCATCAACTCTGAATCCATCTCATCCAGCAAGATGTCCCTGCCGTCACGGAACCGCCCAAAGCTGTTTACCGTGCTGGCATAGGTCTCTGCGATGCGCTTCTTGCCGATACACTTCAGCTGTGTGATAAGATTTCGCGAGAATGTGAAGAAGAGACAGTCTCCTTCCTGTGAAAGGAAGGTCTCCACCACCTTGTCCGCCGTGTAACGGGAACCAGCCCGGTCCAGACGTTGGATGATGCTGTCCAGACGTTTTATGTCTTCCTTTACGGAATCACCTATAGACTCCAGATAGTTCTTGCGGCTTTTCTCACAACCGGCGAGACATGAGATTTGCAGACTGGCGGGATTCCATTCCTGGGGGTACAGCTTATAATTGGTATGTATCTGCCGCACCACACGGTTGTGGATTACTTGGTAAAACAGCCTCCCCTCCTTGTTCTCAGAAGCAGATGCCCTGAATTTGATTTTAATTGTTGCCATATTATCTTTTTTATTATCATTACATATTTATATTATAGGAATGCCATAAAGTAAGTTAACTGGAACGGGCTGCTTATTAGCTAATGCAAAATATACAGCCACTCTGACTAAAAAACATTAATTTTTTATGTCAAAATTTGGTGCTACATTTAATTATTCGTATCTTTGCAAACGAAAAGAAGAAACGTTTTATATGTCTAACAAATAAAATTATTACGCTTATGAAAAGTTTAGGTTACATTGGCGCTTTCTTAGGTGGCGCAATCGCAGGAGCAGCATTAGGTTTGCTTTTGGCTCCGGAGTCAGGTAAGGACACACGTTCAAAGATTTCCGGCACAGTGGAAGATTTTATGAAGAAGCACAACCTCAACCTTTCACGTAAGGAAGTATGTGAGCTGGTTGACAACATTGAGGGCCTTGACGCATAAATAAACATCAAGACATGCTTTCAAGCGATAAGAACATCCAATCGATAGCACAAATCATTGAGGCTCTGAAAGACTATCTGAGCCTTGAGAAAGAATGCCTTAAGTTTGACCTTGTGGACAGACTTGTGCGCATATTCACCGCCGTGATTCTCTTTATGGTGATTTTTGTGCTATCGGTTGGAGTTCTATTCTATTTGTTGGGAGCTCTCGTGGCGTGGATGACGCCTATGGTGGGCGAAATCTGCTCAAATGCAATCATGGCTGTAGCGCTACTTATACTTATCGTCATTACGGCACTGAACCGTAAGGGATGGATAGAGCGCCCGCTGACAAGATTTTTTGCAAACATCATTTTAAAGAAATAAGGCATCACCATGAACACCGTACCTGAATACAACTCCCTCGACGATATTGCACGCGGCAAAGCCGTAATGGTGGAGAAACGCCGACAAAAGGCAGAGCGCATCCGTGAGCTATGGGCACAGAACATAGCAATAGACACAAAAGGAAGCCGCGGCGATATGGTCAGCAGCATAATAAGTAAAGGTGTGGTGGCATTTGATGCGTTCATGCTGATGCGCAAGCTCACAAAGCACTACAAATCGTTCACCGCAATATTCAGGCGGAAGAAAAAGAAATAGAGAGAATGAACCCTTTTTTTGAAGATTATGGCACGCCGCACAACGCCGTGCCATTTGACAAGATAAAGATAAGCGATTTTGAGGAAGCCTTTATGGAAGGCATAAGGCGCGACAAGGAATCGCTTGACAAAATCATAAACAATCCGGACAAGCCAACGTTCGACAATACCATAATTTTCAACGACGAGAGCAAGCCCGACCATTACTATGACTTGCTTGACCGTGTGTGCAACGTGTTCTACAACCTGCACAGTGCCGAGACCTGCGACGAACTGGACGCACTGGCAGAAAAGATGCAGCCCATACTGACACAGCACGCCAACGACATGCGCCTGAACGAAAAGATGTTTGAGCGCATTAAAGCTGTACACCTGCACCACCGCCGGCTGACGGGAGAAGAGAAGCGGCTGCTGGACTCGTGCTACGACGGACTGGTGAGAAGCGGTGCCCTGCTTGATGAAACAGGCAAGGCAAAGCTGCGCCAGCTCACTGAGGAAATGGGCATGCTGACACTGCAATTTCAGCAGAACATGCTGAAGGAAAACAAGGCATTCACGCTGCACATAACAGACGAGAACGACCTGAGCGGACTGCCCGACACAGCACGTGAGGCTGCGGCACAGGCAGCCAAGGAGATGGGGAAGGACGGCTGGATATTCACACTCGACTTCCCCAGTTACGGTCCCTTCATGAGTCATGCCGACAACCGTGAGCTGCGCCGCCAGATGTATATGGCTAAAAACACCATCTGCACAAAGGACAATACAGAGAACAACCTTGAGATATGCAAGCGCATAGTAAACCTGCGCCGTGAGGTGGCACAGCTCTTAGGATTCAAGACATACGCCGACTACATACTGAAGCACCGGATGGCAAGCAACACGCGCAACGTGTATAGGTTGCTCGACCAGCTCATCGACGCTTACAAGCCTACAGCTGAAAAGGAGCGCGAGGAAGTGAAAAAGCTCGCTGCAAAAATGGAGGGCAAGAACTTCAAGATGGAGCCATGGGACAGCGCGTATTACAGCCACAAGCTGCAACTGAAAAAATACAACATCGATGCCGAGATGCTGCGCCCGTATCTTGAGCTCAGCAAGGTTATCGACGGAGTGTTCGGACTTGCCACAAGGCTCTACGGCATCACGTTCAGAGAAAATAAGGATATACCCGTGTATCACCCTGACGTGAAAGCCTACGAGGTGTTCGACAAAGACGGAGAATATCTTGCATTGTTCTATGCTGACTTCCACCCGCGCAAAGGCAAGCAGAGCGGAGCATGGATGACAGAGTTTCAGGGACAGTGGATAACGCGCAAAGGGGAAAACGTGCGTCCTCACGTGAGCTTAGTGATGAACCTTACAAAGCCCACAGCCGACAAGCCTGCACTGCTAACACTCGGCGAGGTGGAGACATTCCTTCACGAGTTCGGTCATGCCCTGCACGGCATGTTCGCCAATACCCGTTTCGAGAGTCTCAGCGGCACCAACGTGTGGTGGGACTTTGTGGAGCTGCCGTCACAGTTTATGGAGAACTTCGCTGTGGAAAAGGAATTCCTGCGCACATTCGCATTCCACTATCAGACTGGCGAGCCAATGCCCGAAAAACTGATAGACCGCATAAAGAAGAGCCGTAACTTCGGAGCAGCGACAGCCTGTCTGCGCCAGGTGAGCTTCGGACTTCTTGACATGGCTTACTACACCAAGCGCGATGTCTTCGACGAGAACATCATGGAGTTTGAGAAAAAGGCATGGAAGAAGGCAATACTCGGCAAGCAGCGAACCGACACCTGCATGACGGTGCAGTTCGGACACATCATGGCTGGCGGATATGCGGCTGGTTACTACAGCTATAAATGGGCGGAAGTGCTCGATGCCGATGCCTTCAGCATATTCAAGAAAGAGGGTATCTTCAATCAGACAACGGCGCAAAGATTCCGCGACTGCATACTGTCGAAAGGCGGCACCGAGCACCCAATGACGCTATACAAGCGTTTCAGGGGCGGTGAGCCGACAATCGACGCCTTACTCAGGCGCGATGGAATAAGAAGTAGGAGAAAATAGGAAAAGTAAGAGATGTAGGAGATGTAAGAGA
>JAUNSB010000070.1:0-16883 GCA_030539375.1 Prevotella sp. | reverse complement strand
AGGACTCACCTAAAACTCCTACAATTCCTAAACCTCCTACCCCTCCTAAATTTAAATCAAACAACAACCGTGGATAAAAAAAGCATACTTCTGGACAGCCGCTACCTGCGCATGGCGCGCATCTGGGCTGAGAACAGCTACTGCAAGCGGCGGCAGGTGGGTGCTCTCGTAGTGAAGGACAAGATGATAATCAGCGACGGCTACAACGGCACGCCAAGCGGATTTGAAAACCAATGCGAGGACGAGCACAACCTCACTAAGCCCTACGTGCTGCACGCCGAGGCAAACGCCATAACCAAACTGGCACGCAGCTCCAACAACAGCGAGGGCGCAACCATCTACATCACTGCATCGCCCTGCATAGAGTGCGCGAAGCTCATCATTCAGGCAGGCATAAAGCGCGTGGTGTATGGCGAGAAGTATAGGCTTGAAGACGGTATCAACCTACTGAGAAGAGCAAATATAGAAGTTATATATCTTAATCCAGATGAACAAGAACAAGAATAACAGATGGATGCCCATCATCATGGCTTTGTGCGTGGTGGTGGGAATACTGATTGGCACATTCTACGCCAACCACTTCTCGGGCAACCGCCTGAGCATCATCAACTCGAGCAGCAATAAGCTAAACAACCTGCTGCATATCATCGACGACCAGTATGTGGACACGGTGAACGCCAACGACATTGTGGAGAAGGCTATGCCGCTGATTCTGTCGGAACTCGACCCGCACTCGGTGTACATATCGGCTGACGATGCGCAGACTGCCAACGATGACCTGAAAGGCTCGTTCTCAGGCATAGGCATTGAGTTCACCATACGCGAGGACACAATCCGCGTACAAAACGTGATAAGCAACGGTCCTGCCGAGCGTGCCGGACTGATTGCCGGCGACAAGATTGTGATGGTGGACGGCAAGAAGTTTGTGGGCAAGGAGGTGACAAACACCGAGGCGATGCACCGCCTCAAGGGACCTAAGGACACAAAGGTGAACATCGGCGTGGTACGCCACGGCGAGAAAAAGATAAAGCAGTTCACCATAACCCGCGGCGACATACCAACCCACAGCATCACGGCAACATATATGCTCGACGACAACACGGGATATATAAAGGTGAAAAACTTCGGCGACAACACCTACGCAGAAATGCTCATTGCGCTGGCTGAGCTGTCGCAGGAAGGATTTGAGAATCTTGTAATAGACCTTCGCGGCAACACCGGCGGCTATCTGCAGTCGGCGGTGCAGATGGCAAACGAGTTCCTGCCTAAGAACAAGCTCATAGTGTATATGCAGGGCAGAAAGCAGCCACGCCAGAACTTTGCAAGCGACGGCAAGGGCAGCTATCAGCACATACCGCTCATTGTGCTCATCGACGAGGCATCGGCATCGGCAAGCGAGATTTTTGCAGGTGCCATACAGGACAACGACCGCGGTACAATCATCGGCAGGCGCTCGTTTGGCAAGGGACTGGTTCAGCAGCCCATCGCCTTCAACGACGGTTCACTGATACGTCTCACCATAGCACGCTACTACACCCCGTCGGGACGCTGCATACAGAAGCCTTACACCTCGGGCACCGACAAGAGCTATGAGGAAGACCTGCTCATGCGCTATGAGCACGGCGAGTTCTTCTCACAAGACAGCATCAAGCAGACTGGTCCGGCATATCACACCAGCATCGGCAGAACGGTGTATGGCGGAGGCGGCATCACTCCCGACATATTCGTGGGCGAGGACACGCTCGGCATGACATCGTACTACAAAGAGGCTGCCATGAGCGGACTGATTCTGCAGTTTGCATACACTTATACCGACGCCAACCGTCAGAAGCTCAACGAATATGACACGATGGAGTCACTGCGCGACTATGTGAACCGTCAGAACATCGTGGACAAGTTTGCCAGCTATGCTGAAAAGAACGGACTGCGCCGCCGCAACCTCATGATAAAGAAAAGCTATTCACTGCTCGACCGCTATGTGGTGAGCCGTATTATCTACAACATGCAGAACGAGCAGGCGCTCACAGAATATCTCAACAGCGACGACCCGGTGATAAAGGAGGCACTGAAAGTGTTTGCCGCCAAGATGGCGTTCCCAAAGATGAAAGAGAATGACAAGCAAAAAAATTCTAAGAGAAACAATAAGACAGCGCAAGCGACAATATTCTACTCAGGAACTGAGCGATATGTCGCTCGCCGTTGTTGAGCGTCTGAAAGCCAACAGCCAGTTCTCTCACGCGCGTACATTATTTATATATAGCTCGCTGAGCGACGAGGTTGACACCACTACACTGCTCGACAGTCTTGCCCTATGCGGCAAGACTGTCGTACTGCCTAAGGTGGTAGATGCAGAGAACATGGAACTGCGGCTTTACACCGGCAGGGAGGATCTTGCAGTGGGAAGCTACAGCATAATGGAACCTACGGGCAAGCTGTTCACCGCGCTCCATGACATCGACGTGGCTGTGGTACCCGGCATGGCATTCGACCGCAACGGGCACCGTCTGGGCAGGGGAAAGGGATATTACGACCGTATATTAGCGCAGATGCCGCAGGCATACAAGATTGGCATTTGCTTTGACTTTCAGTTAATGGAAAACATACCACACGATGCCCATGATGTAAGTATGGACGAGGTGATATACTGACAAAGCCATAGAATCATAGTTTTGCCAGCCGTCTCTTTGCCTCTTCAATCACACGCTTGCCCTCGTCTGTTGTGGACATACTGTCACCAGGTACTACTTCAAGAAATTTTGTGAGATACAATTTATAATTTGAGTCATCGCCGAGAACACGGAACATCTCCGAGACATTATAATATGCCAGCGCATCGTTAGGATGAAGACGTATGCACTCAAGCAATGCGTCGGCAGCTTTGCGATATTCTCGGACATTGCAATATACACCAGCCTGTTTCTTCTTTATGGCATAAACCACCTCGGGCTCGGGCATCATCAGCATCTCAGCCTTGGCGAGATAATCGCGCGCCTCAACGTCATAGCCTAAATCGGCAGCCACAAGCCCGAGCCGCAGCACACTCGGCGCATGAGTATAGTCTTTCATCTTTGCTGCCCTTTCAAGATAAGGCATGGCAAGTTTCAGACTGTCCATCATCGAAAGGCACATGCCTTTCATAAACACCGCCTCAAAATCATCGTTGTCGATTTTCAGAATCTTATCGTATGTGGCTATTGCCTTCTGATAAGAATCCTCACACTCGCTGTCAAGATACTGCGCATAGCCATACTGCTTCAGTGCCGGCACACACAAAGAATCGTAATGCAAATAGTTCCCGGCAGCACATTTGGCTGCTATCGGCTGCTTCTGCGCATTATAGAAACGCGCCAGCGACACCGCAACCTCCATGTCGCGCCGGTAACTGTACTGTATCAAGTCACCCCACACGGCAATTGAGTCGTTGTGCTCCAAAGCATGATAACTGTAATACATCATACGCATACCTGTATGGCTCAGGCTGTCTTGCTTTATCGGACGCAGACACTCTATACAGTCACGGTAGCGCTGCAACCGGTAATAACATTCTGCCAGTTTATGCCTTACATTCCGGGCATCAGATGCAGCAACACTTTTTTCATAACAGGCAGCAGCGCCATAATAATCGAAGTCTGCCATCAGACTGTCACCACGCACCAGCATTGTATCCACAACTGCCACCTTCTCCTTTTTGCCCATCATTGCCACCGGCACTATGCAGAGCAAGAGCATTAATAGTTTTCTCACCATGATTCGTTTGATAATAAAATTAGGATAGTCCACTTAAATTATTTTCCTGCAAATTTACATAAATAAAAGCGAACCACAAAAGAGTTTGAGAAAGTTTGTCTTTTTTTAAGGAAAAAGTTTTTGCCAATACGGAAAAAAGCGGTAACTTTGCATCCGTAACGAAAAGATTCAGGAAAAAATATGCAAAAACTTTATTCTATCATACTTTTATCCGCCATTGCTGTGCATGGCGCCTCAGCACAGACAAAACAGCAGAAAAAAGACTATACGCAAGCCCGCATCAACGTGAAAGGCGGCAAGGATCTTGACAACACAATCAAGACACTTACCCGCCTGCTGAATGAGAGTGAGGAGATGCGCACCAACGAAAAAGTTTATGTGACCTGGTATGAGGCTGTGGAGAAGCTCTATGCGCAGGGCAACGAGAAACTGTATCTGCGGGAAAAATACGACACGGCGAAGCTCTTTAACTATGCCAAGGAGATGTTCACGATACTTGAGCGTCTCGACTCAGTGGCGGCAGGCAAGGTGACGAAGGAGGGAGCAAAGGTGGAATACCGCAGCAAACACGCACAGACTCTCAACACCTACCGCCCTAACCTGTTCTTCGGCGGTTCGTTCTTCCTGAGAAAAAACGACTATAAGACGGCTTTCGACTTTTTCGACACATACATTGACTGCGCCAACCAGCCAATATTCAGCGGCAGCTACGACTATCTGAAAAACGACACGCTGATGCCTGATGCCGCATATCTTGCCACCCATTGCGGCTATCACATGGGCGATGCCGACAAGACACTGAAACACGTGGCACTGGCACAGCGCGACAATGCACATCTGTGTACTACAACCCAATACATAGCCGAGGCATACCGGATGAAGAACGACACAACGCAGTATCTTGCCACACTGCGCCGAGGATTCCGTCAGTTCACCACACACCCATACTTCTTCACATACCTGCAGGACTGGTATGCCAAGAACAACATGCACAACGAGGCTCTGCAGCTGTGTGACGACGCGCTAAAAGCGGACAGCACAAGTCTGCTGGTGATGATGTCAAAAGCCAACACCCTGCTCAACATGGAGCGCAACAAGGAGTGTATCACTGTGTGCGACAGGGTAATATCGCTGAACGACAGCATTGCCGAAGCCCATTTTTACGCCGGCACGGCTTATCTCAACGAGGCGCTGAAGATAGAGGATAACATCGGCGCCCTGAGAAAGAACAAGGCAAAGTTGAAAGAGATTTACCAGCACGCACTGCCATACATGGAAAAGTACCGCGGGCTGCGCCCCGACGAGAAACAGCGCTGGGCGCCTGCGCTCTACCGCATCTACCTGAACCTGAACATGGGCAGAAAGTTTGAGGAAATAGACAAGATAATGAATGAAGAGTGAAGAATAAAAGATACAACGACTACGGCTCATGGCTGAAGACCATGTTTCCATACAAGGTGCAGAAGATTTCAGTCAACGCCGGCATGACCTGCCCCAACCGCGACGGGCGCATAGGCACAGGTGGCTGCATCTACTGCAACAACCTCACATTCAACCCGTCGTACTGCCAACAGACAACAGGCATCACCCGACAGCTGGAGGAGGGCAAGCGGTTCTTTGCCCGCAAATATCCCGAGATGAAATATCTTGCCTACTTTCAGGCATACACCAACACCGACGCCCCGCTGCCGGTGCTGAAGCGGATGTATGAGGAAGCGCTCTCAGTGCCCGATGTCGTGGGAATAATCATCGGAACACGCCCCGACTGCGTGACAGCGGAACTGCTCGACTATCTCGCCGCACTCTCCTACTCCACCTTCGTAATGATTGAATATGGCATTGAGACTGCCAACAACGCCACCCTGCGCGCCATCAACCGCGGCCACACCTTTGAGTGTGTGCAGCAAACTGTCTGCGCCACTGCGGAAAAGGGAATACTTTGCGGAGGACACATAATATTGGGACTGCCGGGAGAGGACGAACAGGAAAGCCTGCGTCAGGCTCCGCTGATATCAGCCCTGCCGCTCACCACCCTGAAGATACACCAGCTGCAGGTGATCCGTGACACAAGGCTCGCGCAGATATACAGCAAGACACCTTTCCCCCTATATATAGTCGACGGATACATACGGCTCGTCACCGAATATATCCGCCGTCTGCGTCCGTCATTAGTTCTCGAGCGCTTTGTCAGCCAGTCGCCAGCCAATCTTCTCATCGCCCCGCACTGGGGACTGAAGAACCATGAGTTTACCAACCTCCTTGACAACCATCTGAAAAAGATGAATGTGAGGCAGGGAGACCTTTGTTAATTACCGCAATATCCTGCGACAGCCAAAAACATACGACAAACGAGTACGGTCAAGCATCCACGCTATGGCAAGACTGCCGCAAAGTGACAGGAGTATCGTGAATATGACAAAAAGACATTCCGTAGGGTCAAAGGCAAAAAAAGGATGACAATATTTTGCCGCCATAGTGAATATGGGATGGAAAAGATAGATGGGCAGAGTATTACTGCCTATATAGTGGAGAACGGCTGCAAACCGGCTGTTACCACATTTGTCATTGAGCCAAAGGAGGGATGACATGCAGCAGTAGACCGAGAAAAGCACGGTGAGATATGCCCAGTCGTGAAACTGCGGCATTGCCGCCAAAGCAACGAGCAGCACTATAGCCACGGCTGAGGGACGGAAAACATCTTTTATCGTAAGACCGCTTTGACGCATTGCCACACCAAGAAAATAGTATGCGGCGGCACGCACATTGAGCAGCTCAGTGGCAGAGCCAGCATAGAGCATTGCAAGAGCTATAAGTATCAGTACGGAAGGCATGGTGAGACAGCGGCGCACTCCATGGTAGACTGTGTAATAAATCGTCCCGCACACAATCATGGTGTGCAGAAACCAATAAGGTCCTATTGAGGTGACTAACACCTTATGGGCAACGGCAGAGACTGTAAGCTGGGTAAGCCCGTCTCTCACAGGAAGATAAAAAGACATGACCGAAAAACCTACAACCATTATAGTATAAGGTATTGCCAGCCGGAGAAGATACATGATAAATTCTCTGACCGGCTTGTTGATATTTACAAGATAGCCCGTAATGATTAGAAATGCAGGCATCATGAACGACAGGACACCATACTTAATTGCAGGATAAGCGTCGCCAAAACTGACAATATGAGTGAGAATCATCAATATTATCAGAACGGCGCGTATAAAGTCTATCTCAACACTTTTCTTCATTTTGTGGCTTATGGGTTTTCGTATCTTATTGCCTAATGTGGTGCAAAATTACATAAAAATCTCGAATTATAAGCCAGTAAAATAAAAAAATAACGTTTTTTTTAGAGTGTAATCCATGCCTAAAAGACAGCGCGACAGACGTTCTCGGACAATCTGGGGGAAATCATAAGCACGTCATTCCTAAAAAGAAGTTAAAAAACGAAGAAGTGGCATTGAGGAATTTGTTTTCATTCGTTTATGTAAATGAAGGCAAACGTGAACCGACACGAAAAATTAAAATAATAAATGATAAAAACAAATTGAAACTATGAGACAGATATTGATGGCAGCAGCCATAATGATAGCAATGAGCGGCTGCAAGGCAGGTGAACAGGGAGACAACATGGTGAAGGTGGCAGACCGCGACCTGAAACGTGAGACACGCACGGTGGGAAACTTTGACGCGGTGAGGCTGATAGGCAGTTACGATGTGGTGTACTCCCAAGGAAAGACAACGAAGGTGGAGGTTGTTGCCCCGGACAACATGATGGACATGATAACCACAGAGGTGAAGAACGGGACGCTGACCATAAGCACAAAGAAAATAGCAGGAGTGACGGTTATCTCCCGGACATCGGATGACGTGACGGTGTATGTAACCTCTCCCACGCTCACGGAGATGAACCTCATAGGCAGCGGCGACATCACGGCAAAGGATCCTGTTAAATCAGACCGGCTAAAACTCAATCTGCAGGGCAGCGGCGACATGGATTTCAGCAACATTGAGTGTAAGAATCTTACGGCAAACCTGCAGGGCAGCGGCGACATGAAGATAAGTAAGGTGAGCACTTCCGAGACAGCCTTGCTTCAGCTTCAGGGCAGCGGTGACTTTGAGGTGGGCGATGCTGACAGTCCCAAGCTGGTAGTAACCCTGCAAGGTAGCGGCGACATGAATATAAACAGAGTGAGCAGTGCCGATATTGTGTCAGCAACACTTAAAGGAAGCGGTGACATGACTCTATCGTCAATTAACTGCAAAGCTCTCGCCGTAAATCAGTATGGCGGCGATATGAAAATAAAGAATGCCAAGACAACTACGTCGCTGGTCAATCTGCATGGCAGCGGCGACATGACGGCCAACTTCGATTCGTGTTCCAACATTACCGCCACGCTGTATGGCAGCGGCGACATGAGACTTTCGGGTGCCACTAACATGTACAGCAGACATAAAAGAGGGTCGGGAAACATTTACGACAACAACCTGAAAAGGTCGCAGACCATGAGTACTGTCAGCAGTACGGAACGCTCTGCCTTTTCGCCCAACGGAATAGAGGCGCAGCCATAATTTTCATGATAGCCGACGGGGAGAGACGATGAACCAGAAAACGTTTGAATCCATTGCAGCCGCACTGCGGCAACAGGCTGTGGCACAAGCCCGGATGATGGGATTGGGCATGGCTGATGCCGATGACGTGGCGCAGGACGCAATGCTGAAACTGTGGGCTGTGCACAGCGACCTGTGCGACATACAGCATGCCAACAGGCTGGCGAGGATAGCCACGCGCCATCTGGTCATCGACTCTTCACGCCACAGAAAGCTGACCTCTGAATTAATTGTTGCCATAGACGGCGTGCAAGGCAGAAGCGGAGAATGGCAGCCGCCCGACACCCGCACGGCATCGCCCCACGGGATGATGGAAATGGACGAGGACGAACGCTGGCTGAGAAAGCGCATAGCCTCGCTGCCCGACAGAGAGATGCAGGTGATGACCATGAGGCAGGTGGAGCAGAAGTCCAACGGCGAGATAGCGCGCATATTGGGAATTACAGCGGCATCGGTGGCAACAATGCTGTCATCGGCACGGAGAAAGATATTTGAGGATTTGAAAAAGCGCAACAGACAATGAAGATAAACGACAGTAACATAAAGGATTTCCTGCAGAAATATATGGACGGCATGACCTCGGTGGAAGAGGAGAGCTTGCTGGCTGAATATTTCAGGAAGGCGGGACGCAAGAAAGCTCCTGACAGCATTCCCGAGGACGACTGGCAGGCATACAGGGAGATGTTTGCAATGTTTGGCGGTGACACACGTCATTACAATATAAATATGTGGATGCGCTATTGTGCCGCCGCGGCAGTGGCACTGCTGATAGTCATCGGCGCATGGCGATGGAGCGGAACAGAGCAACAGAATCCTCATTATGCCGGTGACTACGTTACAATGACAACTGCACGCGACACGGCAAAGACCGATGTAAGCGCCGACACGACAAAGGTGAACACTGTGCCGTATGAGCGCAAGACGGTGAAGAAAAAAGTGATTAGGACAAAGCGGCTGCGCGAGACTCCGCCTGTGCCAAGGCATTATCTTGCAGAAGCGTCGGACAATGCTGACAGCACGAAGATAGACATTGAGGAAGCTGTGCGCCAGACTGATTTGCTGATACAGGCTGTGTATATGCAGCAGAAAATCGACCTGAACACCATCATGCAGAAAAATGCCATAGCAGTGGCTGAGTTTGAAGAGTGGACGGACGATGCTGACAGCTATTATATAGAGGAAACATATTAGTTGGAAGGAGTTAAAGGACAAATGATAAAAAAGAAACAGAATATGAAAAAAGCTTTTATTACGGCAGCCATGATAATGATGGCAACAGGAATGACGGCACAGAAAAACGTCATCAAGGAAATGGAAAACCTGGCAAACGACAAGTCAGTGGAAAGGGTGAAGGCAAACAGGTATCTCGACGGTGACAACGCCAATCCCACAACATACTGCTACTGCACGGTGCTGAGGGTTGACAAGAAACACTTTTCAAAGATAAAAAAGGTGGAGGAAGCCTTCGACATGGACGCGGCAGAAGGATACCGCTTTGTGTATCAGGGAAAGAACCAGCCAACCGAGAGATACAACGTATCGTATGGTCCCAATCTGGAATACAACATTCTGTTCTGCTCGAATCCGAAACACAACTATTGGCTGCTTTTTGTCAACGACAAAGGCAATGCCGACAAGCGGTTCGTCTATGCCATGGTGTGGTATGACGAGGGCGATGCCATGCGGTGCCTGCTGTACAGGATTTACGGGAATAAGCCTCCGAAGCCAACAGACAGCTGGGAATCACTGAAGAAACTGTCATCGTTGAAGAAGCTGAAAAACATAGACATGTCATCTGCCACAACAATAGTGGACGGCAACGAGGTGCGTGTGATTACCAGCGGCAATGGCGCCAACATGGATATTGACACCGACATCGAAAACATTTCGACCGACAGCGACTTCATGATACTGTTCGGAAATCTGCGCGTGGCTTTCCTCGACGCCATCAAGCACGCTGAACAGAAGGCGCTGCAGACAGGAATCGCCGTGAAACTGGTGCAGCTCTGCAAGAAACACGTAAAACTATTAAGTAACAACGAGCGCAACACATGTCAGGCAAGCCTCATTGACATGAAGAACAAGTTGCAAAAAACAAATCCAGACCCATTTTTAAGCGGCATGATGAGTGAGGCAATTGTTATATTAGACAAAAAATGATTCTCTCTCTTCCAAGGCAGGTTCTAAAACAGCATGTTTTTATGCAGAGTTTCAGGACCTGCCTTTTTTTATCACTCCCCTGCCCCAGATTGTCCGAGAACGACTGTCGCACTTTCTTTTAGGCACAATGTAAGCTGTGACAGGCTTTTCGGACTGTCCCCCCTGCCCTAAAAGTCGGTAAACGACAACGGCATAAGGGTCTTTATTCCCTCCATGCGGTATATCTTTTCCTTGCCCGCAAGCAGGATTACGAGCTGGCGGCCGTAGCGCGTCTCGGTCTCAATCATCGCCTGGCGGCATACTCCGCAAGGCGAGACGGGCGTATCGGAGAAGTTGCCCTGCGCGTTGCGCGCCGATATGGCTATTGCCACGGGCGGGACATCAGGATATTGTGCCCCCGCGGCAAAAAGGGCGCTGCGCTCCGCACAGACGGTGACGCTGAACGCCGCATTCTCCTGATTGCAGCCGGTGACCACGGTTCCGTCGGCAAGCAGCAGTGCCGAACCTACGGAAAATTTGCTATATGGCGAATAGGAACGGAATGTAGCTTTATTTGCAGCCTCGACAAGGGCTTTCTCCTGAGGACACAGCTCATCGGCTGTACACTCCATAATACGTGAGGTCAGTGTAATTTCTTTCATCAGTATTTCGTTTTTTGCTATATGCTGCAAATTTACAAAGAATATTTCATTCTGCAAAATTAATGCAATAAAATTTGTCTGTATCATGGTTATTTCGCACAAAAAATTCAGCGGCAAAAATTTTTTTTCATTTTTTCAAAAACGGGATGGGGGTATTTCAATGTTTTTGCGTTATAGGGGTAAAGACTTTAGGAAAGAACAAGATTAAAAAAGAATAAAAGAGAATGTATATGTTGAGAAGACTTTGCCTCCTGACGGGTGTTTTGCTGCTTGCCTGCATGCCCGCCGACGGCAAGACACTGAAGGAAATGATGGACTGGCTGCACGAGACGCGGAAGGTGAACTTCGTCTACGACGCCTCGCTCGACGTGAGCATGGAGTACCGGGGACCGTCGTTGGAAAGGCTTTCCACGAAGAAAGCCCTGCGGCAGCTGTTTGCAGGAACGGGAATAGAGTATCAGATAAAGGACAGCTATGTAATCCTGAAAGGAGGAAAACAAAAGAATGTTTCATTAACCAGTAAGTATGTAGTCAGGGAGCAGCGGCAAAGCCACACCCTCAGCGGATTCGTCCGCAGCGGCAACGGCGAGCCGCTGCTCAATGCAACAGTCTACGACCTTACCGGCGGAATAGGGACAACCACCAACGAATACGGCTTTTTCGCGCTCACCCTGCCCGAGGGCGACCACCAGCTGCGCTGCTCCTACATCGGTCATGCGGAGAAGGTGGAGCGGCTTAGCCTGCTGAAAGACAGGCATGTGGACATTGAGCTGGGCGTAGACACGAAGCTGCCCGAGGTGGTGGTGACGGGCGACCTCAACTCGCCGCTGCTCACCACCCAGACGGGCAAGCGGTCATTGCTTCAGCAGGATATAAAGACGGAATACGCGCTGCTGTCGACGCCCGACCTCGTGAAAACGCTCCAGCGCGGCAGCGGAGTGGCTGAAGGCATGGAGCTGATGAGCGGGATGTACGTTCACGGCGGTAACGGCGACGAGAATCTTTTCCTGCTCGACGGCACGCCGCTCTACGACATCAACCACGCCGCGGGGCTCTTCTCCAGCTTCAATCCCGACGTGGTGAAAAACGTTGACTTCTACAAGAGCGGCTTCCCCGCACGCTACGGCGGCAGGCTGTCGTCGGTGGTCGACGTGCGCACAAAGGACGGCGACATGGAGCATCTGCACGGCTCCTACCGCATAGGCATGATTGACGTCGGAGTGCACCTGGAGGGACCTATTGTAAAGGGCAAAACCTCCTACAACATCGGGCTGCGCCGCTCATACTCCGACTTCGTGATGGCGCTGATACCCTGGAGCGACAACGAAGACGAGGATGTATCATTGGGATATTACTTCATGGACCTGAACGCCAAGGTCTCGCACCGCTTCAACCCGCGTTCCAAACTTTCGCTAAGCCTATATTACGGCAACGACAGCTATCATACCAAAAGTTCACTGGCAGCTCCATACAGCAGCTACTGGAATCCTGACGACGGTACGGTGACGGAATACGGCTGGCAGGAGGATTACTCGCGCTACAAGCTGAACTGGGGCAACCTGAACGCCGCGCTCGACTGGAACTGCCAGCTGTCGCCGCGCCTGCTTGCCAACTTCACGGCGGTGTACACCCGCAACCGTGCCCGGCTTTACGGATTTAGCGAGCAGAAAAACAGAGCGGAAAAGGAAAACGCGGAAGGTGAGACTGTTGTAAGCACGGAGCACAGCTACGACAACACCATAGACGACATGGGCTACCGCACGGCGTTTGACCTGCGCCCCGGCCCGCGCCACAAGGTACGCTTCGGGCACGACTACACCTGCCACATCTTCCGTCCGCAGACCATGAGGATTCACGACCGTATGACTGGCTTCGGCGAAACGGCAGACACGGTGCAGATGAACAGCAGCAACCGCCAGACTGGTCACGAACTGACGCTCTACGCCGAGGACGAGATGCAGCTCAGCCAGCGCTGGAGCGTGAACGCCGGCATGCACGCCAGCCTCTTCGCCATCGGCGGCAAGACCTTCGTCAACGTCGACCCGCGCCTTGCCGTGAAGTACCAGCTGTCGAACACCGTGTCGCTGAAGGCATCGCTCACGCGCATGACGCAGTACATGCACAAGCTGCAGAACACCTACCTCAGTCTGCCCACCGACTACTGGGTGCCCACCACCAGCCGCCTCAAGCCGATGTACGCCTGGCAGGCAGCGGCAGGCGTATATTGCCAGCCCAACCGCCACTGGACGCTCTCCCTGGAGGGATACTACAAGCTGTCGCGCCACATCCTGCTATACGACGGCGGCATAGGATTTGAACCGCCCGCCGACCGCTGGGACCAGCTGGTGACGGACGGCAAGGGACTGTTCTACGGCATGGAGCTCGACGCCACATACCGCACGGAGCGCCTCACCCTCACCGGCTCCTACACCCTGTCGTGGAACAAGCGCCGGTACGAGGATTTCTTTCCCGACTGGTTCTACGACAAATACGACAACCGCCACAAGCTCAACCTCACGCTGAGCTACAAATTCAGGCGCAAGTCGAGCATGTACGCCGCATGGAGCTACCACTCGGGCTATCACACCACCGTGCCCAACCAGGTGGTGGTGCAGCCCTACCTGCCCGACAACGAGGGCAAGTTTTCCGGCTGGCTGCACGATACCTCGCTCGCCTACACCCGTCCCAACAATCTTGCCCTGCCTGATTATCACAGGCTCGACGTGGGTTTCAACTTCCGCCACACCACAAAAAAGCACCACCACGAGCGTATCTGGAACATCAGCGTGTTCAACGTCTACTGCAGGCGCAATCCGCAATACGTGACGGTGGGTCCTGCCTACACGCCCGACAACGGAAACATTTATCAGGCGACTTCCACGAGCATCATCCCGTTTCTGCTGCCCTCGTGCAGCTACACGATAAAGTTTTGATAATTATGAATAAGATAACAAAATTTACTTTGCTTTCGGTGTTGGGCTTGTCATTCGCCTCGTGCGATGACGAGTTCGACATCAACCGGCTGCACGACGACCCGCAGCTTCTGGTCTACTGTTTCCCCACCGAGGGCGACAGCACCGTCGTCGAGGTGTTCCGCACGGTGCCCGTAGACACCGAGGGAGACTATTCCTTTCAGGTGGACGCCCGAGTTACATATCGTGTGAACGGCAGGGAGGTGCCCGTCAGGCGCATCACCGGCGACGACTGCGCCCGGCTCTCCGTAGACCCCGACAAGCCCGTGGAGAGGCTGGAGGGGCAGTATTGCGCCATCGGCAGCCAGAAGGCGGGCGACAGGATTGAGGTGGAGGTGCATGCCGACGGTCTGCCCACGGCAACTGCCGCCACCACCATCCCCCGAAAGGTGGAGGCGAGGATAGACGGCGTGGTGCCAGACGTGAAGAATGCCGACGACTATCACAGCTGCAACCGCATGAGCGCCACCTTCCAGGACGACGGCTCCGCCACCGACTTCTACATGGTGAGGATTGCAGAGCGGCGAATGGCGGGCATGGCGGTGGGACGCGACCGCGAGGCCCCGACGGTGCTGGGAAGGGAGTTTCATGCAAACTCCTACGACGACTATCTCGCCTACAAGGACCAGTTTCCCTACTGGGACTTCAGCCAGCTGAAGTGGAGGCGGCATTATGTGGGCATCAACACCGACAGCGACCCAGTGTTCAACAGCATCTCGAAGCTCGACGAGGAGTTCGGCTTCGACTGGTACGAATATTCCGGCATGGCGTATTTCTTCAACGATCAGCTGTTCAACGGACGCCCGTACACGCTGCGCCTCGACATCTACAAAGACTCTTACAGCAGCGACGACCGATACAACTTCAGGCTCTGGGACGACTATGCCGGATGTTATTTCTACATCCTCCAGTTCTACAAGCTCTCAACCGAGTACTACCGCTACATAAAGTCGAAGAACGACCAGGAAAACAGCGACTGGGCCGACAGCGGGCTCATGTCGGCACGCCCCTCCTACACCAATGTGCGCGGAGGTCTCGGCGTGGTGGCGGGATATGCCGCAAGCAGCGCGACGTGGCGCGTGGAGGTGAAACCCGACCCCGAGATTGATTATACAAACAAGGAACCATGACAACAGATAAAAGAGAAACCGACTTTGTGCTGCGCTACTTCGCAGCAGGCAGGCTGAACACCGCGAAGGCGCTCCAGCAGGTGAAACTCCGTGCCGGCATCGCCGCCTCCGCCCCGTCCCGATTGTCGCTCCGCCGCCGCTGGGCGGCAGTGGCGGCAGGCATCGCGGTGCTCATAGCCTTCGGAGCCTACATGCTGTCCGTGCCCGCCACCGTGACCCTGCACACCGCCGGCGCGCAGCAGGCGTTCACCCTGCCCGACGGCACCCGCGTGACCCTGGCTCCGCACTCCAGCCTCACGTACAGCGGAGACGACTGCCGCAACGTGGAGATGCAGGGAAAAATCTACTTTGAGGTTAGGCACGACGAGGAGCACCCCTTCGATGTACGCGGCGGCGCTGCCCACGTACGCGTGCTCGGCACCCAGTTTGAGGTGGACGACCGCGCTTCCTCCGCAAGCCAGTCCGCTCCCTCCGCCTCGGTCTTCGTTACCGGCGGGCGTGTGCTCTTTGCCGCCCTTCACCGCGACTCCGAGGGCGTAATCCTCGGCAAGGGAATGAAGGCTGTGCTGCCGCGCGGCGCCGCCCTCCCTGTATTGTCTGAGGATGCCGACATCAACGAAGTGGCTTGGGCAACCCACAAAATCCATTTCTCCGACGCCCCGATGAACGAGGTGCTGCGCGTGCTCGGCGAGTACTACGGCATGCGCCTCACCGCCTCTGACATGTCGAAGCGGCTCACCGGCGACTTCGACGCCCGCAACCGTCAGCAGGTAATCCAGGTGATAGAGGAGACGCTGGGGATTGAGATTAAGGAAAAATGAAACAAAACACCACGCACTATAAAAACAAGAAGTAGGATTTCTCAGCCCTTCTTCCCCGATTTTTCCGCCGCCCTGCGGCGCTCCTCGTCCATGAGCGCCTGCGCCTCGGTGGTCCAGCCCAGGCGCGCCTCATTGCTCAACCATTTGCTCTTCATTTTCCCCGTGGCGGTCAGCAGCAGCCTCACCGCCTTCACGGCGGGCTGCGTCTCGTCAGTGTCATCGGGCACTCCTATTTCGGCACGCACTCCCGTCCGCCCAGTCTCGTCGTTCACCGCCCCTACGGTGTCGAAGGCGTTGCTGTCCACCGCGAGCTTGAATATCGCGAGGTCGTCTATCTTCACGGTGTTGCCGTTGAGCAGCTGCTCGCGCACACATTTCACAAGGTCTTTGAGCAATCCCTCAATCGTGCCCGCCGTAAACGGAGAGTTGTGCGCCTGCATGTGCTGCGCCAGCTCTGCTATGCCGAGCGTCTCCTTTGGCTCGGAGTGAACGTACCACCTTTGCTTTTTTGTAAACGGGTTGAAAATCTTATACCAGCTGAGTTCTAACATGACTGCCTCCTTTTTTATGGTTAAACATGATGCAAAATTATTGTTTTCCAGTGGAAAATCCAAATCTGCCAAGGCTTATTTTCAGGGCGTTAACCTTATTTATGGACGAAATGACAAAAAAACTAAATAAACTGCGGAAACTGCTGCAAATGCAAAAAAATATTTTCCTCTCACGGGCATTTTTCAGCCCCAAACCGTGATTTTGACTTATACTAGAAAAAGTTGTCACTTTCGGAGCCCCAAAAGAAGTGAC
>JAUNSB010000069.1:0-22363 GCA_030539375.1 Prevotella sp. | reverse complement strand
CAGGCTGCCAACTTCTATGCGGTGTTCAACATCTGCGAGGCAGGCGACCACTTCATCACCTCGAACACCATCTACGGCGGCACATTCAACCTCTTCGGTGTGACAATGAAGAAGTTGGGCATTGAGTGCAGCTTCATCGACCCATCATGGGACGACGAGCGCATAGAGAAGGAGTTCCGCCCCAACACCAAATGTTTCTTCGGCGAGACTATATCAAATCCCGGCGGCAACGTGTTCGACATTGAGCGTTTCGCCAAGATGGCTCACAAGCACGGTGTGCCGCTGATTGTCGACAACACCTTTGCCACACCTATCAACTGCCGTCCGTTTGAGTGGGGTGCCGACATCGTGACCCACTCCACCACAAAATACATGGACGGTCATGCCACACAGGTGGGCGGCGCCATCATCGACAGCGGCAACTTCGACTGGGACGCACACGCCGACAAGTTCCCCGGACTGTGCCAGCCCGACGAGTCATACCACGGACTCACCTACACCAAGGCGTTCGGCAAGCTGGGTTACATCACCAAGGCTACGGCACAGCTCATGCGCGACCTCGGCAGCATTCCGTCACCGTTCAACTGCTTCCTGCTCAACCTTGGTCTGGAGACACTGCACCTCCGCATGCGTCAGCACTGCGCCAACGCTCAGGCTGTGGCAGAGTATCTCAATGCCAACGACCGTGTGAACTGGGTGAACTACTGCGGACTGAAGGACAACAAATACTACGACCTGGCTCAGAAGTACATGCCCAACGGCTCGTGCGGAGTGATTGCCTTCGGACTGAAGGGCAACCGCGAGGATGCCATCCGCTTCATGGACGCCCTGAAGATGATCACCATCGTCACTCACGTGGCTGACGCCAAGACCTGCGTGCTTCACCCAGCAAGCCACACTCACCGCCAGCTCTCCGACGAGCAGCTGCGCGAGGCAGGAGTGGCTCCCGACCTGATACGTCTGTCCGTGGGCATTGAGAACGTGGAGGACATCATCGCCGACATACAGCAGGCTCTCGATGCCACGAAATAAAAATGATTATGAAAAAGGAAGAAGATGTACGTTGGATTCAACGGTTCATCAATTATCGTAAGGCGTTGTTGAAACTGTCGCAGGCAGTCAATCTGATTGCGAACAGTTTCAACAACGACAAAGGTGTTGACGAGCTGTTAAAGGAGGGGCTTATCCAGCGCTTTGAATACACCCATGAACTTGCATGGAAAGTGATGAAGGATTATGCGGAATATCAAGGATATACTGAAATCCGCGGGTCAAGAGACGCTTTCCGGCAAGCCCTGCAAATGGGAATCATCGACAGCACCGAATGGATGGGGTCAATAGAAGACCGCAACCTTACCTCGCACAACTATGACGAAGATGTTGCCGAAGAAATATATGAAACCATTGTCAAGGTGTATTATCCCCTGTTTGTGAAATTTGAGCGTACTATGCTTCCGCTCTCAGGAATAGAACCCGCCTAAACGTACATATTATGCCATACGGACTAAAAGACAGTGAGCTTCAACAATTAGAAAAAACATTTGCTTCTAACAAACGCATAGAACAGGTTGTTCTTTACGGTTCACGTGCAAAAGGCAATTACAAGCCATTTTCAGATGTAGACATAACATTGATTGGTACGGAATTGTCCCGAAGCGATATGAATATGCTGTATGCATCAATCGACGAGTCTTTTCTTCCTTATAAATTTGACATTTCGTTATTCTCATCACTCAAAGACAACGCCCTGATTGACCATATCAATCGTAGAGGCGTTGTCATATACAGTAAGAAAAACGAATGAAAACAATTCTGCTTATCACACTTGTATTCCTCCTCGTGTCATGCGGCGGCAACGCCCCGCACGGCAACATTCGTGCCGCATACTACTGGAGCACGACACTGGACATCGACTCACAAAAGGCGGCTTAATACACACATATTTTATATTCTTCGATGAATAATCTATTATCATACCCGTTGGCGAAACCAAATTCCTACACAAGAAACTAACTTCAATGGCTGACAAACTTTAGTTATCTATCAAATATAAGCGACTTTTCATATCGTAAATTAATATGCCCACATTGCGTTTCTAAATGATATCTTTGCTTGTTTTGCCCAAAAGAATATAAATTTGCGACAAATTTCAAAAAAAGTATCTCAAAAAGTTGTGAGAAAAGATTTTTTTTTGTAATTTTGCCCACGCAGACTGTCTTAGCAGAAGTCCCGGTCTGGGATTATGCGGGGTGGGAAGCATTTTAGTAAAAAAGAAAGCGTTTATCCGCGCTGATTCTTGGCTGTTAGAAATTCTCGCAAAGTTTCAAATCGAAGTCAAGGGTTGAGCAACGGTAGATGCCCGTGGATATGTAATATCTCATATTCAGCACTGTGTTTCGTCAGGAACATAGGTTGATGTGTATATCTACATATACAAGCGTGGGCTTCTGCGTTGCCGTCCAACTTCGATTAGGCAATGCGAGAAGCCTCTAATAGCAGGACGGTGACAGGTACAAAGTCCTACGCTTTTTGCATATTAATATTTAAAGCCGACGAGGGGATGACCGAGGCATGGAAATGTTATGAGTTATTATCAATTTTTTAAGTCTACTAAGACATCATCCTGTCAACAAAATTACAGGAGGGAAAAGGATCGACAAAGAATCAAGAGATTGCTTATTCTTACCGCTATTATTTTTAGTTTTAACAGTTTATGGTCTAGTGTCCTTGACACTGGCGAAATTTACTATCAAGATCAGCAACGCAAAATAATTTTCACTTTAAATACTGTCACAAAAGAAGCCGCAGTAGGTACAGGAAGCACTAGTACTAATCAATCTGCATTAATACTACCAGAAATTGGAAGCCCAGAATGGGACACTCAGTATTGGCAAGTTTGGAGCAATGTAGATATTCCAGAAACAATTATATATAATGATGAGACATACACTGTCACTTCAATATCAACAAACTCTTTTTATAAATGTACTTATATTCAACATATTTCTTTACCAAAAACAATTCGACAGATTAATGCTTACGCATTCGGCTTTTGTGTAAATCTGGAAGACTTTGATTTTCCTGCCGATTTGGAAGTCATATCGCCATATGCATTTCAACTATGTAAGAAGTTAACCAAAATTATTTTGCCATCAAAAGTGGAGAGTATAGGTAATTATGCTTTCCAAGATTGTATAGAAGCTAAGGAATTATTAATACCGTCAAGTTGCGCATCTATTGAAAATGAGGCGTTCAATTGGTGCACAAACCTTGAAAGGATAACAATTGAAGATGGTTCTGAGCCTCTGAAAATGGGAAATTGTTTTGATAAAGGATTGTCATATGAGGGATCGGCTGGTTCTTGTCTGAGAGGCATGTTTGGAGATGCATCACATATAGAAGAGGTGTATTGGGGTAGAAATTTGATACTTAATACAAATTCTAACGGATATGTATATGGACCATTTAATTATACCTCAAATTTTTATTCAAACACCTCCGGTGCTAAAGTAAGTTCAACTAGAAGGATCAAAAAATTGACTTTCGGGGACTATGTGACAGAAATTCCGCGAAATGCTTTTTATAACGGAAGCATTGAAGAACGTCTTGTGCTGCCTCCTAATTTGAAAAGAATCAATGATGAGGCTTTTTATAAGACGTTTATGGAAAGTACAAAAACACTGAACTTTCCTGCAACCCTCGAATACATAGGCGAAAATGCCCTGGAAGGACCAAATGGAATAGAGTTTGATATTATTGAATCGGAAGCTGAAACTCCTCCCGCTACTTCTTTTAATGAGGAGAATAAGACAGGTTGTCCGCTTCCTTATTATAAAGTCAAGAATTTATTAATTACAATCCCTGCGGGGGCAAGAGAAACTTATCAAAATGATCCATTTTGGGGGAAATTCGCATTAATTGATCAAAACGATGAGTTTGTAACCGTAAATGTAAAAACACCAGGGACATTATATGGAAGATTGATAGCTCAAGGTGTCCAGATAGAAAGTACGCAAAGATTGAAACTTTTGGGACAGTTAAATGCGGAAGACTGGAGTACAATAAAAGAAATGAAAGGACTCTATGAATTGAATTTGGAAGAAGCCAATATTGAAGAAATTTCTTCAGGTATGATTCCATCAACCGTGTGCTACATTAAGTTGCCACATGTGCTAAAAAAATTAGGACAAGATGCGTTATTTAGACTGCCATTATTGGGGTCATTGGAGATTCCCAACACATGTATGTATATTGGTAACAATGCTGTAAGACAAACATTAATAAGCAAAATCATCCTTCCTAATAATGGTGTGGAAATCATGGGATGTGCATTCTGGCATGATGTTAATCTGGAAGAGGTAGAACTGGGAAATGTAAACATAACTGGCGATCAAGTTTTTTACTATAATAATTTGAAGAAAGTGGTTATCGGCAACGGGTGTAATATAACCGGTGCTGAGACATTTGGTAATTGTGATAATTTGGAAACAATCATCATTAATGGAAATATTGAAAATATAGGCTCTAAAACATTTTATGATGGCTCTACAGATGATAGTAAAATCAAGAATATAGTTTTCAATGGCTGTATTCATAAATCTGGTGAAAATCTATTTTTCTCAGGTTATAGAAACTCAATAGATCCATATATTCCTATTTGGAAACTTGAGATTAAAGATTTAGAAGGTTATTTAATGTCTTCATTTAACGGCATCACGTCCAGTCCAATGAATTATGCCAAAGAGGTGAGCTGCAATGATACCCCACTTACGGCAGTATCAATACCCGAGGGAATAACCAAGGTATCGGATGCTATGTTTCGGAATTGTTCGTCGCTTAAATTTGTCACACTCCCATCAACCATTCTTTGTATTGGAGATGCGGCTTTTGAAGGATGCAATATTGAGCACATAACATTACCCGAATCGCTGGATTCTATCGGTCTTGTTGCATTCAAGGCTTGTTCTGCTCTTACGGAATTAACAATACCCAGAAATATCAAAGTCATTGAGTCTGGAGCCTTCAATAATTGCACTTCATTAATGAATGTATACTCATCTCTCAAGGAACCGTTTAAACTTACTACGTCGAATTCTTCATCTAATGACCTTCCATTTAAAGGAGTAAACTCTGAGTGTTGTTTAAATATTCCGATTGGAACAGCTACAAAATATAGAACGGCAAATTGGATATTCCCAAAAGTTCAGGAAATTGGAACTCTCTCTGTAAGCGTACAAGGTGAAGGACGAGTTGTTTATAAGGGTACAGAAATCTCTTCTGATACATCAGATTTCATGTTTAAGCCCTATATTCCTTTTGAATTATCAATAACTCCTGACGAGGGGTATAAAATTTACCAAGTATTATGTAATGGAGAAGATCTAACAGAGCATGTTATAGACAATAAGCTGTCGTTTGAAGATCCAGATTCAGATATCAACTTAAATGTTGTTTTCTGCGAACAACACACCATTCCTTTGACTATCTCTACAGCCAACAAATGGTCAACATGCATTCTTCCATTTGATGCGACACTTCCTGCAGAAGTTAAGGCATATTCTTGTTATGAAAAGAATGAAGCTACCTCAACCCTTGTTCTCACAGAAGTTGCTTCTATGGAGGCATATAAGCCTTATATCCTCTATGCTGAGGAAGGATACGATGGCACACTCTCTGGAACTGTCGACCCAAACAAGTATCCCGCAGAGGGATATGTTGCAGAAGGCCTTATATGCGGAGCTGTTGAGCCACAGCAGATTACATCGGGCTATGTACTTCAGAACCTTTCTGAAGGTATGAAATTCTATAATTGTAATGGGCAAACATTCACAATTCCCGCAGGAAAGTGCTGGTTGATGCCATTTGTAAACGGAGCAAAGAGTTATTGCATCGCTTTCAAGGATAATACTACAGGCATTAATACAGTGCCATCTGGTATGACCAATGATAATGCATATTATAGCATCACAGGCCAGAAGGTAGGCAAAAACTATAAAGGTATCGTAATTATTAACAATAAAAAACATATTAAAAAATAAGGCTATGAAAAAGGTATATACAAAACCATCATTACAAATTCTTGAAGTGGAAAATCAGTCAATCTTAGCTGGTTCTTTAAACTACACAGATACTCTTGGAGATCCAAGTCTACCAGTATATAGCAAAAGGCGCAACTCAGATTTTGATGATGAAGATTACGGTTTCTAAAAATGTTAAAATCAAAAAACTCTTCCCCGGCTCAAAAGGTCGGGGAAGAATATTATTGTAAAATCCCGTAACAGAAGTTGTCACAATTTTATCCATCGTTAGTAAACACAATACTTTTATGCGGATTTTTTGTTGCAAACAGGAACTTTCTTTGGAAAAAACATGTGTTATGGCCGCTGTCCCTTAGCACAAAATAAAATTACAGAGTTCCACAACACATACACTAAAACCTTTTTACTCTTTTGTTGCAGCAAAGGATAATCTTGGCAAATAGTTACTAAAGCATTTATTGCTGACAGATTTATATTTGAGCTATTAACATTCCAGAAAATGGCTTACTAACAGATTTTAAATTGTCAATACTCTTGTTAGACAAAACTATTATCTTATTAGCTTCATCCTTTACGGTTTGCTGTAAGTCTGGATTAAGCAACATCTGTTCTGCAAATTTAATCTTATCTATTTCTATTTTATAGAGTTCATAAAGTTGTTTCCTGTTATCAATCAATTCTGGACGATCAATATTGTCATTCAAATGAAATATCTTTATTATCTTACATCCTTCTGGAGAAACACCTTTCGCAATATATTTATCAAATTTGATATGGAAAAAAGGTTCAACATCAGCAGGATTTATTATAAGGGGATACTCAAGAGCAATATCATCTGAGGGAGTATTGGCTTTCACAGATCCAACAGCCAGAGGAAATTCAACCTTTTTATAGGAACGATTACAACATGGACATGAATAAAGAAGATTCTCCCAATCATGACCAAGCCAATAATAATGAGACTTCGGACGATAATGCTCAACATCATTATACTTTAAAGTGATATAGCACTCACAAAACGCGCACTTATAATGCTGGTCTTCAATCAACTGCTTACGGACATCATCCGCCTTATAGATAGACTCGCGAACATCCGCAGCACATGTAGGAACAAGTGCAGTCTGTAATGTGGCAGGGACATTGGGCGACTTGTTTATTTTTCTCATATCTCAATATTTAATTGACGTGCCAGTTTTTCAAGCAATTGGCTGGAACGGATTGCATTGGAATCTTGAAGCGATGTAAGACATTTCATCTCCTCATCCAGTTCAGCCAACCTTGCCTCTTCATCTGAAGTTAGTTCCGTTTTTGCAAGAATTCTGTCACGTTCATGTAGTTTATCATCCCATTCTGGTGACTGAAGAGACTTCAATCCGAACAAATCACTCAAAAGCACTTGACCAATATTTGAGACAGAAACGTTTTGACCATCTCCATCAACATCACCATAAACCAAATTCATGTTTACTACTTGAGCGATATCCGCCGCACCAACCACAATGATAGGACTATGTGTAGAAACAATAAACTGTACATTAGGGAATACTGTTGTAAGTTGCCGTAGTATTCTGCGTTGCCACTGCGGATGAAGATGAAGATCAACCTCATCAATGAGAACAATACCTGTTGATTCCAAAGGATTTGCCATTTGGGGATTTGCCTCAGCCATACGTGCGGCAAGATCAGCAACTGTGGCAATTACAATCTTATATCCCTCACTAAGTTGCTCTATGCGAAGTTCATGATGTGTGCCGTCTGTTTCCACTCTGTCCATGACAAACCGTAGAGGACGTGTCATAATTCTTGGATTTTTAAAAGATTCAACCATCTGAGAAAGGGCTCTTCTGACGCATTCAAGAATTGGCGACTTATAATCAAAGTCTCGCCGGCGGTCTCTTTCACGGCGTTCCTCGTCTTCCATCATATCAAACCACTCGAAGAAACGCTTGAAATCTGTATCTGGACAGATTGCACTTTTATAACAGTCCCAACGTTCAAACGCCTGCTGAAATCCACGCTTACGTTCAGGAACATGGAATTTGCCACGTCCTGTGCCATAGTATGCAAATACAGGGAGTTCCACATTTTGATTTCCCGCAATGATGGCTTCCTTCTTTGTATTTGCCACATATTTCAACTCCTCATAATTGGCTTTGGGAGTATTGGCAGTTCCCTTACGAAAGCGTAGAGAAGACAATCCTATGTTACCATCCATAAAGTGTGCGTGAACAGATAGATACTTGGCTCTTCTACCATGCCTGTTGATATGAACATCGAAATCAGTTAATTGAAAGTCTGGAATTCCTGGAAACTGCGCTGAATATGGAGCCATAGCAGTAGCCATAGCATCAAGCATTGTAGTTTTGCCGAATCCGTTATCCCCAAGTAGAATCAACACATTCTTATCCAAATCAATATTGATGCTCCTTGGTGTATTTCCTACAAGTCGCATATTTGTAATTGATATTCTATCGAATCGCATAATCTTTCGTTACATACAAGTAATTAATCTTAATAAAGACGATGCAAATATACAGAAAATAATTAAAATTCAAATCAAAAAACATAAAATTATATTGAGAAACGGTCTTTTTTTTATGTTTTTACATTTTTTCATCAAAAAATCGTATTAAAATCTCTATTTTTCTGTTTCTGAACATATCGTTTTACAAAATTCCATATCTAAATTCCATAATAGAACATATAAATGTGTTCAAATCAAATTACAAAATTTGGCATTTCTATCAATGATTTTTAGTGAAACGAGGAATTTTACAAAATAAAATTAGTACCTTTGCACCCATGAAAGAGATTCTGTTCATAACAATTGTATGCCTCATCGTATCATGCGGCGGCAACGCCCCGCACGGCAACATACGCGCCGCATACTACTGGAGCACGACACTGGACATCGACTCACAAAAGGCGGCATTCATAAAGGAGCATGACATCACGAGGCTTTATATCCGATATTTTGATGTGGTGCAGGGCAATGCCGGAGAACCTATACCCAATGCCACGCTGAAATTCCGAAGCCTGCCTGACAGCAGCATTGAAATCATACCTACGGTATTTATCACCAACGAATGTATGAAAGCCAAGACCGGCGGACTGGCTGAAAAAATCTTAGGCAGAGTCTTGCAGATGAACGAGACAAACAGAGTGAGGAACGTGAAGGGGGTGCAGATAGACTGCGACTGGACAATGACCACCCGCAAGAATTTCTTTGCATTTATGGAAGAAATGAAAAGACTTACCCATGAAAAGGGAATGGAGCTGTCTGCCACAATACGCCTGCACCAACTGTCGCAGACTCCCCCACCCTGCGACCGCGGCATACTGATGATGTACAACACGGGAGACGTGACCGACTTCAACTGCCGTAAGCCTATACTGGACATGGCAGATGCCGGACCATTCATGCGTCATCTTGACGGCTATGAACTGCCGCTTAGCTCGGCATATCCGCTGTTCAGATGGGAGGTGATATTCCGCAACGGCAAGTTTGTGGGCATACAGCATTATGAGGGGGAGTATCCCACACTTCCAACAGACTCGCCAAGAACCTGTCAGCCGGAAATCACCGACATAATGAAAGCGAAGGAAGCCATTGAGAAACGGCGCCCCGATGCCAACAACGAAATCATTCTATACGATTTAAGCAACTATAACATCAAACGTTTCAACCGAGAAGATTATGAAAAGATTCTTAGCCATTAGTCTCCTGCTGTCGCTTCTGACATGTGGAGAGACACAGGCTTGTATATCAGAGGCTCCGACATACAACTATTACATGATGCACGTATGCCCCAGCACTGCCGGTATGTTTTATGAGCGCACCGGCAAATTCTGGAAGGAGTACAGCAACGGGAAGTGTGACTCCTACAACAACTACTCTCCTACGGTAAGGGAAGTTGCCACAGAGAAAAGAGACCGTGAGATGCTTGCCTATATGGACGAGCTCGACAAATATCTGAGGATATGCGACCAGCTGAAAGAAACTTGGTCTTATCCCACAGCGCAGGAACTTGCCGGACGCCGGACCACACTGCAACAGATGGCCGCAAAGTGCAAGGCATATAAGGGCACAAGGCTTAAGCCGCAGTATGCCCTGCTGCTGATGCGTGCGCAGATGCTGCTCGGACAACATAACGCCAATATTCTCTACTGGACGAACACAGCCACAAAGATGCGCCCAAGCGTATACCGCGACATGATGGAGAACATATATGCCAATGCACTGCTGAACACGGGAAAGAGACAGGAGGCATGCGACATATATGCCGCGCAGGGCGACTGGGAAAGCATAAAGTGGATGACACGCAAGTACCGGAACATGACAGGAATAAAGGCATTGTATGCAAAAAATCCAAACTCGCCTACACTGACATATCTGGTGGAAGATTTCGTAAACAACATACAGGAGACTCTTGACCAGAAAAATGCAGCCGAGTCGAAAAAAGACCTGTTCGGCGACTTCGATGAGGAATGGATTAAGACCATAGGCCGCAAGCCGATATACAGTGATGAGGCAAAAGCGTTTGTTGCCTTTGCAAACAGCGTCATCAAAGAGGGAAAGACGCATAATCCATGCCTTTGGCAGACTGCCATTGGAGTAATAACCTACCTTAACGGTGATGCAGTAAGGGCTCTCGGAATTATGGACAAAGCCATAAATATGGACGGCACGGAGATGATGAAGGACAATGCCCGTTGCGTAAGGATGATATGCGCCGCCTCGGCAAACAAGATGTCACAGCAATACGATCAGTTCCTCACTGATGAATTTACGTGGCTGGACAACAAGATAAACAATGACAAAAAGAATGGCGCGGACTATCTTTTAAGAATGAAAGAAAGGCTTGTTCACCGCACGCTCATTCCGAGATACCGTGCCGAAGGGCATTTCGAGATGGCGGCATACATGCTTGACATGATAGAGAGGCAGTCAATCAGCCGCTATTACCAGCAGGACAATGAAGAAGAGAGCGGTTACAACTGGAACCGTGAGTACAGCAGTTACTATTTCGGGGGTCTTGACAAGCTAAGCGCCGACAGTCTTGTGTTGTACAAGAGGCTGCTTTTCGCCACTCCGGCAAACAGTCTTGAGCGCTATCTGAAAGAACGTGTTTATAAAAACGAGGCATATTACAACGACATTATCGGCACGAAGATGATGGCGGAGGGACGCTTCGAGGAAGCCGTGCCTTATCTTGAAAAGGTTCCATTAGACTTTCTGCACAAGCAAAACATCTGCGCATACATGGCTATGCGCGACTACAGCAAACCAAGATGGCTCACCAAACAAGCTATGAAAGAAGACAGTGAATACGATTCCAATTACAGAAACTTGCTGAACAGAAATCCCAAACTTGACTTCTGCCGTGACATGATGCGCCTCCAGCCACAGCACGACCTGTCAAGAGCCAACAGTGAGCAGCGAATCAATACAGCCTATGAGCTGGCTGTGAGATACTTCCAGGCATCGTGCTACGGCGACTGCTGGTATCTGACGCACTACGGGAAGAGCGTGTCAGACAGCACAAGAGTGGGTGAAAAGGACTTTGCCAAAGCTGCCGTGGAATATCTCTGCGAAAGCAAGAACAGCACAGACTTCAACATGAGAGAACAAAGCCTCTACGCACTGGCATACATACCCACCGAGCCTTACATGATGGAAGTTTACGACCCGAATACTTACGACATAAAAATCGTAATCAACAGGTCACGCCAGTTCTTCGCCATGAAAGAGCTTGATGACTTTGCAATTGCCAACTCAGGAAAGACGAGTGGATATGTAAGCAAGTGCGATGTGCTGAGAAAGTTCAGAAATATAAAATAAGTATCTCGTATTCCGTTAGAGCAATTATCTGCCGTTTTCGGCTTTATTATTTGTCTGTTTAAATTTTTTTTCGTATATTTGCAGCAAAATCTAACTTTTAAAACAATTTAAGATGAAAAAGAAATTATTTGGAATACTGTCAGCAGCCGTTTTCTCACTATGCGCCAACGCCACAGTTCTTTTTCCGCATTTTGTAGACATTGCTCCAAACTACGAAAAAGGGAACGTACAGGAACTGGTAGATTTGGGAGTGGACTGCGGAATGTACCACTCAACAACTCCCGGTTTTATGACATCAACTTTTACAGAAGTGGAGAATTTCTTTAAAGACACGCTGCCAAACGATGTGAAACGTGAGGAGCGCACCGTCACCATAGACAAGAAAAAATACAAACTGGTGGTCTACAGCACTCTCCATGTAGCCGATGACACAATAAAGGATCATGCTCTGCAAAGCACCATTTATGTGCTTCAATTGCCCAACGACTCATTCAAGGCTGTTTATTGCGAAAAGAAGGTCGCGCTCAACAACAAGACACCGTGATTGCAAAGAAACCTAAACTATAAAAACATAAGTTATGAGAAAGAACATCATCGCCACAGCGCTTGTTATGGGCATGGCTGCAACCGGTGCACAGGCACAACTGGTTATAAATGAGCTGATGCAGTCGAACATTGACTGCATAATGGATGATATCAACGAGTTTCCAGATTCGTGGGTGGAGCTGTACAACAGCGGAACGACGGCTGTGAATCTTGCCAACTATAAGTTAGGAGACAAGGAGAAGGCATCGAAGGCATGGCAGCTGCCAAGCAGGACCGTTGCCACAGGAGGCTACGCCATAGTGTACTGCGACAAGGAGGGCAAGGACATGCACACCACGTTCAGGCTGGAGAGCGGCAAGGGCTGCAATGTGTACCTGTTTAAGGGCAATGAGATTGTTGACAAGGTGGAGGGACTGAAGAAACAGCCTGCGCCAAACACGGCATACGGAAGAAAGACCGACGGCGTCAACGAGTGGGCTTATCAGCTGACACCAACACCGGGCAAAAAGAACAGCGGACTGACTTGCAGCGACAAAAACATGCTGGGAGCACCCGTATTCTCAATTCCGGGAGCGGTGTATACGTCGGCGGGAAGCCACAAGCTGAACATCACGCTGCCCGAAGGAGCACCCGAGAACACGGTGATAAGGTATACCACTGACGGTACGGAGCCAACAGAGACGAGCAGCGTTTTCCCCGCTGGAGGAATGACTATACAGGCATCACGAGTGATACGTGCAAAATGTTTCTGCGAGGGATGGCTGTCGCCACGCTCCACCACGCACTCATACATCTTCCACGGCAGGAAGCAGACACTTCCGATAATATCGATAGTGACCGACAGAAAATATTTCTACGACAACAAACTGGGCATATATGTGGATGGCAACTACAACAGCCAGACAAAGAACTACGAATATAACTGGCGCCGACCGATAAACATTGAGATGTTTGACGAGGAAGGGCAGCCCAGCGTGATAAACCAGCTGGGCGAGACACGGTGTCACGGCGGAGCATCGCGCGGAAACAAGTTTAAGTCGCTGGCGGTGTACGCAAACAAGCGGTTTGGCGAGAAGCGCTTCAACTATGAGCTGTTTCCCGAAGACCGTCCCGGCATCACCGACCACAAATCGTTCGTACTGCGCAACGCCGGCAACGATTTTGACTATCTGTATATGCGCGACGCTGTGATACAGCGCACGATGGCGCACAACTGCGACCTTGACTGGCAGGCATACCGTCCTGCCGTGGTGTATCTCAACGGCTCGTATCTGTGTATGCTCAACATTCGCGACCGCTCGAACGAGGACAACATCTACACCTACTACGACGGGCTGGAGGATATTGACATGATTGAGAACAACTGGGAGCTGAAAGCGGGCGACATGGACGGCTACAACGAGTTCACAAAGTTCTACAATGAGCACGGGCACACCCTCGCCGAATATGCCGAGAGGATGGACATCGTGGAGTATCAGAACCTGATGATTATGAACCTGTTCTACAACAACCAAGACTTCCCGGGCAACAACATCGTGATATGGCGCCCGCAGGCAGAGGGCGGCAAGTGGCGCTGGATAGCCAAAGACACAGACTTCGGGCTGGGACTGTATAATCCCTACTATTACATGTCGTACAAGACGCTCGACTGGCTGCACAATCCCGATTTTGACTATGACCGCGCTTGGGCAAATACCTACGAAGCCACACGCCTGTTCCGCCGTCTGGAGGAAATCGACGAGTTCAAGCAGATGTTTATCGACCGCTGCGCCGTGTACATGGGCGACTTCATGAACAACGAGGGCACAAACAAGTATCTGACCGAGATGACCGACGCCATAAGCACGGAATACCCCATACACAGAAAGCTGGTGAACCAATGGTGGCCAAACTACACAGAAGAGCTCAACAACGCCCGCAACTTTGTGAAGCACCGCGAAAGTTTCTTCTACCAGCACCTTGCCGACTATTACAAGCTGGGCGCACCGCAGCCCCTGACCGTCAACAACAGAATTTCGCCCACAGAGCAGAAAATGCTCAACGTGACCGTGAACGGCATTCCGCTGACCCGGGGAGTGATGAACGGAAAATTCTTCAAAGACCGCAAGCTGACCATTGAGGCAAGGACCACTGACGACAGCAAGACGGTGACTGGCTGGAAAGTGCTGACCGTGAAAGCCAACGGCACTGAGGAAAAGACATACGACGGCGAGACGCTGACAATGCCTGAATGCAAAAAGCTGATGGCAGACGCAATCATCGGCGAAAACCCCAACGGCATAACATCGCCCACAACCGACAACACGGGCGACACGAAATGCTACAACATGCAGGGGCAGGACATGACGGGACAGAGCCTAAATCCCGGGCTGTATATTATAAAAAGAGGCGGGAAATCGCAGAAGGTAACAATCCCGCAAAAATGACTGCAACGAAAAAAAGGAAATGGTCAAGTATGGAGAAAATAAATGAAAAAAGATTTGGATAATTGAAGGAAAAACACTAACTTTGCAGCCAAAACTAAAAAACAACTGGTTGAATCAAGTTCAATATACCAATGATAAACAACACAGCAATGAAAGAAAAAGAAGCAATACCCCCCCGCGAGCATAAGGGGACATACGACAAAAAACCTGCTCCCGACCCAAAAGTCAGGGAGCAGGACAATCAATATCCGCAAGATGACGCACAGCAGGAAAAAGACCAGGAGACCAATATTTCCCGCACGGCAGAAAACCTGAAAGACTTTCTTGTCATCATGGTTGCCATGGTTTTTGCATACCTCTGCTACAGCCTGTGCGCTAACAGCCAGAAAAGCACTGGCACAGCCAAGCCAGACACAGAAATCACGAAATCCGGGAATTAGTCTGCCGAGCCGGTGCTGACCACTGGCTCGGCATTATTTTTCATCAGAAGTAAGCCCTTATGCCGGCGAAGATTCCTATCTGCGCATAGCCGTAGCGCATGTCAGAATGCTCCTGCTTCCATTCCGCCGGAGCCTTGAAGTATCCTGTATACTCCATCACGTCTACGCCCACGCCGATGTGCTTGGTCAGCATGTAATCCACGCCAATATCGAACGTCATTCCAAATCCCGAATACGAGTCAGCCTCATCAATTGAGGTATATCCCATGCTGTAATTCATGGTCCACAGCCAGCCCTTGTCGGTGCGGTAGGCATAAGTCAGCGACGGACCAAAATAAAAGATGTTTGCGCTGCCGCCATAGTTAGAATAAGAAGAATCGCCCACCTTAAAATGGCTCTGAAAAGCCTGAAGTCCGCAGCCCCAGCCCGACTTCCAGAGATGCGAATACTGAAACATGAGATTAAATGCCGAAATTCCCGAAAATTCCTCGCTGCCCACGTACACCTTTGACGTAATCCATGCCGGACCAACATTCAGTTTCACGATGTTCGACGGCAATTTGTGCTTCTTCACCCATTCAGAAAGTTTTCCCATACTGTACTCATGAGCCTTCACGGCCGGACTCACCGCATTGGTGTCCACCGCATTGTCATCCACAACATTGTCCTCTGAATGCAATATTGTTCCGAAATAATATGATTTAAGATAGTCAACCTCACTGCCGTTGCTTATCAGCAAACCGTTGCCTCCGGCATCGGCAGCCATCACCTTTGCCATCAACACCTTTCCATTGGCATCTTTCCTTACATCCGACACTTTCAGACCAACTCTCTCAATTGCCCTTACACCTTCAATGCCGGGTTGTTCCAGTCCTGCCACTCTCACCTTGCCTATGGCAGTGGCAGAGCTTGGCACAAGAGCCGGATTGTCATACACTTTCACAGAGTCCAGCGGCAGCGGAGCATAGCGCTGCAAAATCTCGGTATTAACTGTTGGCGTACATGCCACAAAGAATGCCGAGCCCGCCATCAGCAACGCCGCAGCCATGAATAATCTTTCTGTTTTCATTGTTAATCATTAATTTAGTTAAAAAACTGCCACAAAATTAACGCATTTTGAACGAAACGTTATATGAAAACAACTTTTTCATCGATGCCGTTATCTTTTTTTGACATATATCAACGCGCTGCGCCTTGCGGAAAAATCTCAAAACACCCGAAAAAACACACTTTTTTCTGGTTACATCCAAATATTCCGTACGTTTTTTTGAGAATAGCAAAAAATAATGTAAATTTGCATTCTAATAATGTATAAAACTACTAAAACAAACATGAGAAGACTGATTACACTGGCTTTGGGGGCAATGACAGCTCTCGGAGCCAACGCAAAACTGACAGTGACCCAGCAGCGGTGCAACCACCAGACGGGAAAACTGGCTCTGGTGGAAGGCAAAGCCACCGTGGGCTGGCAGATGAAGAGCGACACCAACGGCGACGTGCAGACTGCATACCAGATAATGGTGACGGAGCGCGTGAGCGGCAAGACCGTTTATGACAGCGGCAAGACTCCATCGGGCGAGAGCCAGTTGATTGCCCTGCCTGCCATGCAGGAAAACGCCAATGGCTACAAGTGGACCGTGCGAGTTTGGGGCGCAAAGGGCAAACCCTCGGAATGGTCGCCGGGACAGCAGATAAGAGTAGTGCCGAAGACGTTTGAGGCACAGTGGGTTGGCGCGATAACCAAGAAAGCGGCGAAGCTGCCCGAGGGACGCTTCGCCAACACCCAGTATAAGCGCACCGACTACAAGGCGCTGTGGGCAGAGGTGGACACTCTGTCGCAAAAGAGCATCATCGTGTCGAAGGACGTGAGCGTTGAGGGCAAGAAGATTGTCGACGCAGTGGTGTATGTGAGCGGTATGGGGCACTACGAGCTGAGCCTCAACGGCAAGAAAGTGGGCGACGACGAGTTTGCACCGCTGTGGAGCGAATACAGCAAGACTATATATTATAATGTGTACGACGTGACGCCGATGGTGCAGAAGCTGAAGGGCAGCATCGCCGTCGAGGCGCTGCTGGGCAACGGTTTCTTCAACGTGCAGGGCCGCGAGCGCTACACCAAACTGCAGACCACCTTCGGGCCGCCGCAGCTGTGGCTTCAGATGGAGATAAGCTACGCCGACGGCAGCCGCCAGACCGTGAAGACCGACGGCAGCTGGCAGTGGCGGCTCAGTCCCGTGACCTTCAACAGCATCTACGGCGGTGAATCTTACGACGCGCGCCTCACCGCGCAGCCCCGCCACGATGTGGTGATTTGCGAGGGCGCAAAGGGAAGGCTCACTCCGCAGACCGCACCCGGCGTAAGGATTATGGAGAGCTACGGAGTGAAAAGCGTCAATGCGATACACCCCGACAGCATACCGGCAGCCGAGAAACAGACAAAGCGCAAGATTGCCCGCGGCGCATTCGTGTGCGACATGGGGCAGAACCTCGCCGGCTTCCCACAGATAACCGTAAGCGGCAGGCGCGGACAGAAGGTGACGCTCATAGTGGCTGAGAAGCTGAACAACCAGGGAGCCTGCAACCAGCGCGAAACCGGCCGCCAGCATTTCTACGAGTACACCATAGGCGAGGACGGCAGGAAGGAGACATGGCATCCGCGCTTCTCATACTACGGCTACCGATATATTCAGGTGGAGGGCGCTGTGCTCGAAGGCATGCCCAATCCCGACCGCCTGCCAGTGATAAGCAGCCTGCAGAGCCTCTTTGTCTACAACTCGGCAAAGGAGGTTTCGGCGTTTGAGTGCAGCAACCCGCTGTTTACTCAGACTCACCGTCTCATTGAGCGCGCTGAGCGCAGCAACATGCAGGCAGTGCTCACCGACTGTCCCCACCGCGAGAAATTAGGATGGCTGGAGCAGGACCATCTGTGCGGTCCGTCGCTGCTCTACAACTACGACATGACAGCCTATCTGCCCAAGATTATCCGCGACATCACCGACACGCAGCGCCCTTACGGCATGGTGCCCACAACGGCTCCGCAGTACGTTTCGTTCGGCAACCTTTTCGACGATTCGCCCGAGTGGGCTGCTACCCTCATCGTGTCGCCGTTCCAATACTACGAGATGTACGGCGACGACTCGGTGATACGCGACAACTACAAGGCGATGGTGCGCTACATCGACTACCTTGCCACCCGTTCTGACGACGGTATCGTGAGCCACGGGCTGGGCGACTGGTACGACTTCCTGCGCGGCAAACCGTCGGGCTTCTCTCACAACACGCCTGTGCCGCTGGTTGCCACCTGTCACTACATCTACTGTCTGCAGCTCATGGAGAAGGCTGCGCAGATGGTGGGTCACGAGCACGACCGCAAGCGTTTTGCCGCCCGTCTCGACTACGTGGCTGGCGAATTCAACCGCCACTTCTACCGTCCCGACTCGCTGAGCTACGCCTCGGGCAGTCAGGCAGCCAACGCCCTGCCGCTGTTTCTCGGCATCACGGGCAAGAACCGCGACGCCGTGCTGCAGACGCTCCTGAACGACATCGCCGCCCACGGCAACCGCCTCACCACAGGCGATGTGGGCAACCGCTATCTGTTCCGCACGCTTGCCGACACGGGCAACAGTCAGCTGCTCTACACCATGCTCAACCACGACGAGACTCCCGGCTACGGCTTCCAGCTGAAGTACGGAGCAACAACGCTCACCGAGCAGTGGGACCCGCGCAACGGCACTTCGTGGAACCATTTCATGATGGGACAGATTGACGAGTGGCTTTTCCGCACCCTCGCCGGCATACGCCAGCAGGAGGGCACCGTGGGCATGCGCCATCTCCTCATCTCCCCCACCCTCGTCGGCGATATTAAATATGTACGTGCAAAGACAGCCTCGCTCTACGGCGAAATTTCGGTTGACTGCTCGCGCGAAAAAACCGTTGTCGAGATTCCCGTGGGCTGCGATGCCAAGATAATATTGCCCGACGGCACAGAAAAAACCGTGGGCAGCGGAAAACATGAGTTTTAATGTGGAACAAAGAATTTGCGCCAGGCATCAAAACGATGTCTGGCGCAAACCGTAACAATTATAAACTTAATAAAACAACCTGTTTTTTTATCAAAGTTTCCCTCCGCGGGCTTTCACGCGCTCGCCCCACGCCTCGCGCTCCTTCGAGATGTCATATCCGCGCTTGCTGAGGTAGTTGTTTATCCTGCCCTTGTACTTCTTGAAAGTCTCGTGCTTCTTGTTAGAGTTCTCGGCGTCGATTGCCAGTTCGCGAGCCTCCTTGAGCCATGCCATAATCTGAGCCTTCTCCTCGGCGGTGAGCCTTGGAATCATGTCGCTGTAGGCATCCGACGTCACCTTCACCACGTTGTATGTCATGACGTCCTTCACTGTGACAATCTCCTCGGCTGTGAGATAAATCGACAGGTCGGCGTCGAATCCGAAGTGGCTGCGGTACAGCTTCGAGTCCTTCTTTGCCTCGGCAGCCTCCATGAGCATCTTTTTCTCGTCGCCCTGCTTCTGCTTGGCGAGGTTCTTCACGCTGTCGCGCTCGGCGTAGATGTCGTTAAGCGCGAAGTAGCGGTTTGCCACGATGTTGAGCACCTGCTTGCCCTTGTCCGTGCCGGTGATACCCAGCGCGTCGGTACACTTCTGCGACCTTTTCACAATGCTTGCCACATACTCGGGGTTGCGCCCCTCGCTGTTAAGCTCCACGGCGCCTGCCGCGGTCACCATAAACGCTGCCACGGCAGCCATAATCATCTTTTTCATCATTGGAATATTTCTTTTAAGTATTTCACGTTGTCTCCGTAGTTAGCCCTGACGTTTCTCACCTGCGTGGTGTCGCGGCTGCGCTCCACAAACAGCCATCCGCTCCACTTCATCTTGTCAAGCGTCCGCTTTATCGCCCTCACGTCGATGGTCTTGTCGTTGCGCAGCCACTGCCCGTCGGTGTTGCTGGCGTGGATGGCGCAGATATTCTTTGCACCAAGAGCCTTCATGTCGCGGCAGATGTCGCGCCCCTTTTCCGTCTGCGTCTGCCACTTGTAGAAAATCTTTATCCCCTTGCTGCCAACCTCCTTTAGCAGCGCCTTGTTGCCCTTGGCGTCGAGCGGAGTGTCGATGCCAATCACCTTTCCGCGTGCGTAAGCCATGTCGCCCGCTTCCTTCAGCCGCTTCACCAGCTCCGCGCGTTTCTCAGCGTTGTCATACAAATCGTTGCCGCATCCGCCGAGCGGCAGGAATGCCACCCTGGCGCCAAAGAGGTCCATGGTGTTCAGGCAGTCCTCCACCAGCCATTTGTAGGTGCGCTTCTCAATGAACGACTGTCCGTAGAATCCCGACATCGCCACTGCTCCCACCTCGATGCCGAGACTGTCGGCAGTGCGCCTGAACTTCACGGCGTGCTCCTCCTGCCTCATCTTGTTGTCAAACGAGTCGCGCCTGCCCAGACCGCCCATGTCCATCTCCACTCCGTCGCAGCCGATGCTGCGCGCCAGCTGAAACTCGCCCAGCTTCTGACGCTTGAGCATCATCCAGTCGCACGCGCCCACCTTATACCGCTGCGCCGCCGCCATCTGCGGCAGTGCCATCAGCGCTGCGAGCCACAGCACTGCCAAAATCTTTTCTGCTTTCATTTGTCTTAGTCTACAAGTTTTTTGTTTCAGTCTACAAGTTTTTTGTCTTTAACTAAAAGACGCACACCCCGCCCTTTTGTAACCCGCCGCCCCGACAGCCTAAAAAAATCTCCGTCCATTGAGTACAACCGCCTCGCGTGCGCGTCAATCAAATAAACTAATTTCAATAAATTAATCATCAACAAATAAAAACAAACAATTATGAAGAAATTTTTTACTCTTGTTTCCATTGCCCTTGGCGCAATAAGTGTTAATGCACAGGAAGTCTATAAGGCTGTCACGGTTCAGTCATACGAGGAGACGAATGATGCAGGTGAAACTGTCACAAAGTACAACTACATCATGGACAATGCTTTTACTAATGCTGAAGTAAAAGACGGTCAGTCTATTGTAACCGTAAACACAGCCAATGTAACAATGACAGCTATTGGCGGTTCAACACCAAAGACAATTGAGAAATCAGCAGAGTCTGTATTGTTCGATGAAGCAAAGCACTATTGGACAAATCCTAACGTAACAGAATGGAACGATGTGAAATGGGAAGTTAAAAACCAAGGCGACATTCTGTTCGGATACATTAATGGTACCGGTAATCCTTATACTAAAATTTATGCAGAGGAGGTATATACCGATGAGGCACCAACAGGCACTTATCGTGCAGCATATCAGTTTTACGAGCCTGACGGTTCCGTTGGTTTCCCCGTACAGGGCTTATATTATGAGTTTACATCTAAGTCTGATGGCAAGCTAAAAGTTGGTGTATGGGTAAACAAAGGAAACCGTAAACTGTTCGTTGTTGATAAAGCAACAGGTTTGGCATTAACCCCTAATGTAGATTATACTCTTGACGGCTATGAGAACGGTGTAAATGACGATGAAGGCAAGAAAGCTTACACTGTTGGTATTCCCACAAAGGCAACAGAAGGAGAAGATCTGTACATTTGGGGTGCAAAAGGTGGCGGACAGGCTATTTGGGGCTATCTGAACATTCCTGTCAAGGCAGGCAAAGAATATATGGTATTCCTTCACAGTGCACAGATTGGTTTCCAAGGTTTCGAGTTCACTCCCTCCGGCACAGGCATCAGCAACATCACTGCTACCGACGATGCTGACGCTCCAGTCTACAACCTCGCAGGTCAGCGCGTGAGCAAGGACACCAAGGGTCTGCTCATCAAGAACGGCAAGAAGTTCATAAACAAATAAAAGCGTAATAATAATTCTGAAAAAAGGCTCCTGAAATTTCCTGGTTGAGGATTTTTCGGGAGCCTTCTCATATAAACACCTAAGGCAGCGTCACTTATATTTTGCCTGCCGCAAAAAAATATCCTTATCCCGGCATCTTTTATTCCAATCTCCCACCCTTTTATTTTATCAGGCGCTGAATTCTGTTACATCAGGCGCTGAATAAAACAAAATCAGGCGCTGAACAAAAC
>JAUNSB010000068.1:0-22498 GCA_030539375.1 Prevotella sp. | reverse complement strand
CGTGGAGGATATGTCTTGCTCCGACGGAGAACGGAGGGTTCATAATGATGTAGTCAATATGGCTTACCTGCTCAGCTGTCACGGTCAGAAAATCGTCTGCTATTATCTCGCATTTGTAATTCAGCAGCTTGCGGATATTAGGGTCTTTCTCGCAGGCTATCACTTCACCTGCTCCGTTTATTTTGAGCCAGTCAACGATGTTACCCTTGCCTGCGGACGGTTCCAAGATGGTCTTACCTATGATATTCTCTCCGAGCATCATCTGCTCGATAACTTCATTCGGGGTAGGGTAGAAGTCGGGGTTGTTTGCAAATATATTATTCATTGTTGCGTTGATTTATTTTCATGTCGCATATAGGCTCTTTAGCATATTCGACATACTTGTTAAACTTGGTGCATCTGCGACCGTTCACGCTGTTATAAGCCTGCGGGCAGGTCGCACACACGGGGTTGCAAATACTATCCATTGTGACCGCCTTTCTTCAATTCTGCAATTAGGGCATCTGCAAACCTTACAGCCTCTCTGGCTGTGCCGTCGGGTGTTTTGTACTCGAATTGTCGGCTCTTGTCGGCTCGCTGCGCATACCCATCATCAATATATATTGCAGATAACATTTCTTTGGCTATCTCATACCTGCGCTGTTCCCAGTCGATTTTTGAAGCATTTTTGCCTTCCACATCAATTGGTTCAAAGTCATAAAAGATATTGAGATTTTCTTTTATATGCTCGTTTCCTTTGCTGTCTATGTAGGTCACATAGTCTTCTGTATCGCGTCCGGTTGTCGCGCTAAAATCTATCACTTCTACGACCTCACCCGTTTTTATATTTTTATACTTCATTGTTGTTGTGGGATTGTGCCGCCTACCTTTATGGCAGGCGGCAGGTTAATACTATTTTTCATCGGCGTTGTCAGTCGCCTCGATTGCGGGTTGTGCATTGCCTACGATGTAGTCAATCCAAATCTTGATGAACTGTTTTCCAAAGAAAACAGCGATTTCGCTTGTCCGAACAGCGAGAGCACCCCCGACATACGAGTCCGAGTACGAAGCCACGTAGTACGAGTTCAAATGCGAAACACCGCAGGCGGAGCCGAAGTACGCACTACCCACGACGGCAGGAATAGGGATGATATTGTTATCCAATTTCCATTGCTCGCTTTTGTCGGCAAGCTCCTGCTCCCACCATAATGTAAACCAAGGGAAGTAACGGTACTCCTCATAGGTGAATTGAGGCTTCCATCCCTCATTGAGTGCTTCAGCGATGATACACAGCTTACGATATGCCAGCTCATGACGTGTAAGGTACGGCAACACTTCTGCCGGGATAGACTTACCCGTAATGATACATGCGTCCTCGAAAGTCCTGCACCGCTGCTCAATGGGGAGGTTATCATCGAGTACACGGCGATAACCGCAGATTTCTAACTTGCCGTCGAATGCACCTTGCATTTCGTTCAGCCTCTGTTCAAACTCCTGTGCCATTTCATCAGGCACGTTGACATTAAATTTCTTCATAATTTTTTGTTTTTGAAGGGTTGTTATTTTTATTGAATATTGTCGAGGTTGCGCTATTGGGTGTATGGTTGGGTAGTTACCAATCCAAACGTACTAAACACCGTCCTCGTTGCTTTTTCTCTATAGTTTTGCTATCTCCTCTTTAAGTTTGTTAATCTCGACATTGAGCACAGCGATAACGTTGTAGGTAATGCTATTCGGTAGTGTTACTCTTGTTGGCCAGTCGCCATTTTTGCACTCTACGTCTATAATTTGAATGGCAGTCTCACTCTTAGACAATAGGCTACGAGCTTGTTCCAGTGCCGGGAGCTGCTCTGATATTTCCTTTGCCCGTTCTAAATTCTTGATGTTCATATTGCTTATATATTATTTGTTAATGCTTTTTTTTCTTAATATCTCTTGCACCCGTTTAATCTCTCCGTCAACCCTTGTTTCAAGCTCTATCGAGAGTTGGAGTGCCTGCTTTTTTGCAACCGTGTCATTTGACTTTCTGATTGCGAAATAATTCTGTTGCGCCTCTCGCATTTCAGATACGAGGTCGAAGAATTGTCTTGCGTTCATATCTTACCCTCCTTCTTCATCTGTTGATACTGCTCATAGGTAACGGCATTTTCCCGGTGCTCCCTGTCCTGCTGCTCTGCCTGCTCCTGCTTGCGCTGCTCGTAGCTGTGCCAGCGTTCATCGCAGAACTTCCGCAGGCTCTCGGTGATGATTAGCGGGTCAACTGAGCCATAGAAGCGACCGTAACGCGCTGTTTTGAAACGATGGAAAAATAACATCAGCTCCGACACCTTCAAATAGTGAAACTCGCTTGCTATTACATAGGCACATTCTTCAAGCGGCTTGCCTTGTAGTTTTTCCCGGCAACCGCAGTACTCTGATAGGTTGTATAGCTGCGGTACGAGCCACATTACCGGGGCATTGTTACCGTATCCTGCACGGAGAGTTGAGAGCGTAGGGAAGTCACCGAAGAAGCAAACATCGTCATTGGCACATATCTGTCTCTGATAGTCCGGATTGTACCGGGTGAGGAATGTGTCTCTGTCCCCGTACTTACTTACCAGCTGCATCATCTTCTGCTGCGAGGCGGGCAACGATGTCCGCTGCGTCGTTAGCGCGTTGCGCTGCTCCATTATTTTGTCTATTCGCTGTACCATTGTTATTTCTATTATCGTAATTACCTTCCAATACCTTGATGAAGTTGTTTGGGCAGATTATCCAGTCAAACGTTGCGAAAAAGCCACGGTCATTTGTTCCGTTGAGGAAGTCCGAGGCTGCCGCCTTCTCGAATACCGTTGCAAGTGATTTCTTGCCACGCTCGCGCACTCTCGCCCGTACTGCATCTTTACGCTTGCCCTTGATGTCTCTGATTGTCGGAATGACAGAGTTGTATTTTTTCAGTGTAGCGTTGAAATACTTCACGAGCCCTGCATAATCAATCGCATCGTCGCCGGAAGGCGACATAGCTACTTTAGTAGCTTTATTAATAATATTATTGGTTACTTTAGTAACCTCACTATCATTATCAGTATCACTATCATAGTCCATTTGAATACTTTTGTATTCATTTGTATTCTCTTGAATACTTTTGTTGTCCTTTGTATCGGTAGTATCAGAAGCCTGTTTTGCCCAGCGTTTACGGATATTCTCGCGCCTACGTTCACAGATTTGAGCATACTTCTCTGCATCGCGGTCAATCTGATTTTTGATAACCTTGAATGCCATGCTCACGACGGGGTCACCCTGTATCTCCGTGACAGGCTCCTCATTAATGTATGATAGTATAGCCCGGAATAACTTCCCGGCTTGTTCGTCCGTCAGCTCCTCAACGATAGCAATGCAGTCGGCGTATATTATGATTGACTTTTTCATTTGAAATATACATTTGTGAGTTGACGCTGTCCGCTGAATACAGCATACAAGCCCGGTTTTGTTTCTCTAATATCCAAATCATCAACGCGCCCAAAACGCTTGTAGTTTCCGCATAGGTCAACTACCCAGCCTTCCTGCTTTGTGGCGTGTGGTCGTATTGCACGTCCAACCATCTGATAGTATAATGCGAGTGAGCGAGTAGGACGGGCGAGCACGATAGTAGCCAGTTCCGGGAAGTCGAAGCCCGTAGTCAGTACACCCACGTTGGCTACCACCTTTATGCGTTTTGCCTTGAAGTCACGCAGAATGCGGTCACGCTCCTGCATTTCCATCTTGGAACTGACTACAGCTGCCTGGTCCCCCAATACTCTTACAAGGTTCTCGGCTTCATCAACAAATTTGGTGAATATCAGTATGCTGTCACGTCCGGCTACAAGCAGTCGTCTGATTATGTTCTCCAGCGTGTCGTTGTAGCGTATTTCCCGGTAGAGGGCTTTCAGCGAAGCGTCGGTATAATCAGCACCTGTGCTGTTTACTTTGAGCCTCGACGTGTCAACAACGTTCAGCTGGTAGTAGTTCAAGTGGGCTAAATATCCTTGCTCTGCAAGTGCCCTAACCTGTACATAATAGATTAGGTCATTGAATATGCGCGGGTTGGTGCGCGTGATGAAGCGGAGCATAGCCCCGTAGAAACGGCTGGAGTACAAACGGTATGGGGTAGCAGTGAGTCCGATCACCTTACACCCAGTTGTCTTGATGAAGTCGTGGTACATACCTTCCTCGGCGTTGACTTGGTGGCACTCGTCGATAATGACATAGCGAAAGCGCATGAAGAACTCCTTGCAGTTATTCACGCTGCCGATTGTGGCAAAAGTGATACGGTTGATGCTCTTTGAATTGCATGATGCAGAGAATACAGAGCAGTCTATCACGCCGTAGCTGCATAGCTTCTCGTAGTTCTGCATAAGTATCTCCTTGGAGGGCTGGAACACGAGCACGGGGGTGTTTAGGCGGTTGATGATGTTGGCTATCACGAGCGACTTGCCGCTGCCTGTCGGTAGGACAATTAGCCCGTTGCGCTTACCGCCATTGTTGAAATAGCTCACGGCAGCGTCAACTGCCTCTTGCTGATATGGTCGTAATGTGTATGCCATTGCTCGTTGTCGGGTGTTAAACCGCCTGCCCCGTCTTTGAGAGCAGGCGGCATGATTATACTTTAGATTTCGATGATTGCTACACCGGGCATATTCTGCTCGATGCCGTCCAGTACCTCGTCAAATGCCTTGTCGCGGTATTTCTCTACAAGCTCGTTGGCTGTAGGGCTGATGAGCTGGCAGCTCCAGTCGTCGGGGTCAACGTACACCTCGCACTCAATATCCTCTGCCCCTAAACCTTTGAAGATAGGCAGGCGCAGCGTGAATACTTCCGGCAGGTTGCTGTTTACGACCTGCAAAAAGTCAACTTTCTTGTTGCCTCGGTTGTCGGTTGACGCTTCGAGGTCTTTGTTCACCTTGCCTCTGAAGTTCTGCAGGAGTGTTACAAGCTCCATTGCTGTCTGCTTGGTCTCGAAGAACGTGCGGTTCATCTTGAACAGGGTAGCCAGTTCTTTGAGGGTGAAGCTGTGCCCGTCGTTGATGTGGAACTTCTTAAATGTCTCTGTAAGGGTCAAACGTCCCTCAATGCGAGTGCCATAGTAGGCGTTCTCGTTGATTTGAAGGATAATGCGCAGTGCCTCGCGGTCAACGGTAACGTGACACTTGTTAGTTATCTGCTTGAGCTCTGGACGCTTCTCCAGCCAACGTGCCGGGCTGTTGAGCACACCGACAATCTGAACCTTGACAGGCTCGTGAAGTTCGAGAGCCTTACCGTCTCTGAAAACTACGTCGAGCTGTCCGTTACCGCCCATTTGGGCTACTGCTGCGGCAATTTGCTTGCCAATCTCTTGTTTGATTTCTTCTGCATTCATAATGCTTTTGTTTTTTAAATGTTAATACTATTCATCCTCCGTGCCCGTCTTGCGGATTGATTGGAAAATGGTTGTCTGCAATTCGTCTTTGCGAGCCGGGCGACTGTACACCAGTTTGCCCTCGGCATTGTAATAACCGACTTCACGGGTGTTTTTCTCCACCATCTTGAAGCAGTCTTCCTCAACATATTCGGAGCGTGATTTCAGCTTTGTGACGATTTGCTTACGAATCATCTTCAAGCCCTTAATCTCGTCTTTCAACGTCTTGGATTTTGTGCTCAGCTCCTCTGCTTTGTCCTCAATCTTAATCTGAGTGCTTGAAAGCTGCTCTTTTAAGTCGTCCACCTCATGGGAAGGGATAGAACGGCTGTAGCCGAGGTGTTCCACCGCGTCGGCGTTCGCGTCGAGCATTTCCTTTCGCTCGCTCAGTGGAATGTCTTGAAATAGTTGTGCGTCCATTTCTTACTTGTTTTTTGTTGTTAATAATGTTATTTTCTCACTGTCTATTGGCTTACGTTTCGACAGGGCATTGATAAGCAGCCGTGCACGACGGAAGCGGTTACATTCCCGCAGGCTGGCAGCCATGTCGCTACGTTTTATGTAGTCGGTCAGCATTTCAACCACTTCATCGTACTGTCGGTTGCTTATCAAATACATATTGCGTTGTCATTTTAGCAGGAAACGGCGTGAACCGGGTACAACTTGAAGATAGTTCTTGTATATGTCCGGCTCGCTGGCCGCAAATGCCTTCTCGTTAAACTTCTGACCGTCCTTTGCTGCCTTCCATGTGCATAGGATAAGTGGCTTGGCAGGTGTACCGCCGGGGGCTGTCAACGCCTCGGCATCACCCATAGACATCTTGATTTTGTCCTCCAGCTCCTTTTTGCGGCTGTCGAGGTCGGCAAGCTCTGACTTGACCTCTTTTAGTTGGCGGCAAGCCTCTATGATGTCCTCATCTGCCATAATCAGCTTGTTAGGCTGGTGCCGTGGGTTACGCAGCAGCACATCATCAACGTTCACCGGGTCGGGCTCCACATTGGCAATGATATTGTCAACCCAAAACTTTTCAACTTCCTCAATCATCCAGTCGTAAAACTCCTTGTCGAATGTGAACTCACGGAAGCCGAAATCACGTCCCATAGTTAGCCAAGCGAGTGCTCCCTGCTCCAGTTCTGCAACTCCAAGCTGATATTGTAGCTGGCAGAACCAATGCTGAGGCGGGTTGTCGTAGTCAATCTCCATCTGTGTTGTCTTACACTCGCAGATACCCTTGTTGCGGTCGCTCTTTGGTCTGCCCGGTATCCAATATGTACGGTCGGGACTTACGCGCAGGAAAGGTTTTTCATTATTGACAATGAGCCAGTCACCTGCAGAGGCTTTGATAATCTCCTTGCCTGTCTCGTCTGAGAAAAATTTGCTCACTGCATCTTCGAGGTAGTGGCCTGCCTTCATTGCAAAGTTCTCAACCTTTGGCGGGTCTATACCCTTCTTGCGTCTCCACAGCTGCAGAGGGGTCTCCCACGGGTTCAATCCGAGAATGGTTGCCACCTCAGATGAGCCGATACCACTGGAGCGGTCTTTTAGCCACTCCTCGCGGTTCTTTTGTCTGATGATTGTATAACTCATGCTTTTGCCTCCTGTTTTGTTTCCTCGGCAGCCGTAGTGCTGGCGTTGTTATTTTGCTTGTTGATAGCAGAGGCAGCCTTGGACTTCGTTTCCTCAGCCTTTTTCTTAGCCTCGATAGCCAGCTTGCGTTCCTCAACGGGTTTCAAGAACGCCTCCTGCGTTGAGGTCGTGCCCTCCTTAATAGCATTGTAGAGTCCCTTCAGTGTCATCACTTTCTCCTTGTCTATCTCGTCACGCGTCTTTATCTCGAACAAGTCAAAAATCATTTGCTCCGACACATGGAACTTAGCAAAATATTGAATTATTGTTTGACGCTGGCGCTCCAAATCCATAGCCAGTCCTTGTGCAACCTGCTGCACCTCGTTGATTACTTTCTTTGTCACTGCTTTAGGTATGACTTTCAGCACTGCGTTGCGGAAAGCAATAGCAGCTGCTGCATTACCAGTGACAACCTGCATGTCCTGCGAGAAGGTGTAGCCCTTCTTAGTTAGAATACTGCGTTTCACCTCGGTGCTGATAGCAACGTTCGTCTCCAAGTCGTGACAAACAGCCTGCGCGGTGATCGTCTTGCCATCGTTGCCGATGATACGTGTCGCAATACGGAGGTTGCCCCAGGCTCCCGCGATAATCTCTGCCATACGCACTGACAGTCCTTCAATCACTTGGTCGGAGCCGTCGGCATTCTTGCGGTACAGCGCATAGAAGCAGTCCGATGCAGTCTCGACGTCCATTGTGGCGTAGGTCTGAATTTGGTTGAGTACGGTCGGCAAGTGCCGGGGGTACTGCTTGGCAGTAGCAACCTGCATGTCAATCTCTGCGCGGTTGATGGCGTTCAGCACATCTGCCTGATTAATTACTTGAATTGCTTGTTCTTGTTCCATAATCATTGAAATTTTTAATTAAAAATATTTGTATCTGATATAATCATCCCAAGATGAAAAACCGGGGTCGAGGGTGTGGTCATACGGCTCACGGTCTTATTCCTCATCTTCCCAATCATCATCTTCAAGTTCGTCTCTGTCTCTTCTGCTCATAAAATCATCCTCCACAGCTTAATTATCTCACTGCCTTTGTAGAACGGGCGCATATTAGCTTTATGGTAGCCCGGCTGTATGCGCCCAGCCCGGCGATAGCGTTCGAGAGTCGAGCGACTGATACCAATCTCGGCACAGGCTCGTGCAGTATCATAGCGTCCTTGGGGCGCAACATTAGGCTCTATAGGGCTCATATCATACCTCCTTCCCACAGCCCGATAATGCTGAGGACAAACAGGAAAACGACGATAAACAAGTGAACCAGTACGACTTCTCCGTTGGTGAAGCTCTCGCCAAGTTCGGTAGCACACATTGTAGTAAACAATTTACTCTTTGACCGCCACCATTTTTTAATTGCTGATGTTCTCATACTCATACTTTTTTAGGTTGATACAAGCCTCCACGTTCACAGATGCGCCGTACACCCATAGAGGTCATTCCGAAATTCGCGGCGATAGCGGCAAAGATGCGGCTGGGTGCAGCGTCCGGCTGCTCGTTGCTCAATCGGAGAAACCAAGAGCGTATCTGCTCGTGCTTCTCGTCTCTTGCCCTTTCAAGCGGTGTTCTTAAATCTACCATTTCTTTTTATATTTTTTTAAGTTTAACTATTCGGTTTATTCCGATTTTTATTTGTAAATTTGCAAACGAGTTTATAAGCTCGTTACTAAATTACGATGCAAAATTACATAAAAGTATTGAAATATCAATAAAAGTATGTATAATTTTATATTTTTTTAATAAATAATTTCATTAAAAATATTGATATGAGTGGCGATGAGTTGAAGAAGAAGTTGACTGAGACGGGCATTAGCCTGACGAAGATTAGTGGGATGCTGGGTAAGACGCCCCAGCAGCTCGACCAAGCTCTCAATGCCAAGGACGTAAAGACAGGGCTTGTTGAAGACCTCTGCCATGCGCTTAACATTGATATAGCATTCTTCTACGGAGCCGGAGACAGGATAGTGGCTGTGGAAAACTCCACGGCGTTCAAGGGTAATGGGAACACCGTCGGAGCCGGGGCAGACAAGTACCTTGCCCTGCTCGCCAAGAAGGATGAACAGATAGACCGCCTGCTCGGCATCATTGAGGAGCTGCACAAATGATAACAATACAGGAGTTGCTGTACAACCGTGGCTTGGAACGCTCGGCAAGCGTGAAGTTGGTAAGGCACAAGGACAGACGGCTCGACCTATATAATATATATCGCACCGACCGGGCTGCGTTCCTCAGATACCAGTGCCAGCAGTCGCGTGACGTGTTCAAGAATGTGGACTATATAGCCTCGTTCGTCGGGGAGGAGGGTGTGCTTGCCCGTTTCATTGGCGTGTGGAAGATAGACGGCAAGAGCCAAACAGCCGACGGCGAATACATATACACAATGTCGGAGGTTGAAGGCTACGAGGACTTGAAGGAGCGGGTGATTATTCGTTGGGAAAATGCTATATCATGGCACCAGTGGATTAAGAACTTGATGGAGGTGCAGGAAATCAGCCCCGGTCTGCATTATAAACGGTTTACAGATTACTTCGACCTCATACTTGATTATGGGGAGCTGTGCGAGATAGTGGAATGTCAATATACGGACTGGCGCAAAGTTCTGAGTGCAGTCCGTGGCGTGTACCTCATTACCGACCGGAACACGGGAAAGCTATATGTAGGCTCAGCCTACGGTGAAGAAGGTATTTGGGGAAGGTGGTCCGAATATGTGACCACGGGAGGACACGGAGGAAACAAGTCTCTGCGTGAGCTTGTAGAACGTGATGAGTATTATCCAATAAAGTTCTTCCAGTTCTCAATACTGATGTTACTGCCAAAGAGCGTAACAGCTGAGGAAGCTATAAGCAAGGAGCAGCTTTTCAAGCGCAAGCTCGGTTCAAACTCCTTCGGACTTAATAATAATTAATATGAATAAGAGGCTTGCAACATTTATAGACTATAAAACGGGGGGCAACAAGGTGGAGTTCGCCCGGCTGCTCGACTGGTCGCCTCAGTACCTGCATAAGATGCTAAAAGGTGATAGTATGGGTATTCAGCCCGTTATCAGCCTTCTGCAGAAGTTCCCGGAGCTAAACGCCCGGTGGCTGATACTTGGCGAGGGCATGATGCTGGACTATGTGCACAATCAAGTTATGGAACTACTGCGGCTGGAGAAGTACATACCTGCTATGACTCGTGAAGAACTGCAGGCTCTACAGAGCGGGAAAACGGACTTTGACAGTGATACAATAGAGGCATGGCAGACACGCCTCGACAAAAGAGAAAGTGAAATCCGGCAGCGTTTCGATGCCGCCTATAAAAAACAATCAGAATATGCAGACAGAAACAAGTCAGATAATAGTGAAGCGGTTCTTTGAAATCATATATGACTTGAAGAGCCGGAAGGTTATTCGCGGTATTCAGACGTTCACGACACGATACGGCATTAACAAGCGTAATTTCTACACCTGCGCAAAGGAGCCGGAGCGTGATATTTTTCAAGTGGCGTGGCTCGGTTATCTTGTCAACGACTACAATGTGTCGGCTACTTGGCTACTGACCGGGCAGGGTGAAAAATACCAAAAACTCGTGAATAACTCGTGAACGAATATATATAGAACGGTACACTCCGCATAAACAAAGGATTTTTAGCGTAAAAGTTGCACGCCTGGAAAGCGTGTAAACGTCAAAAGCGCTTCGGGGGTTCGAATCCCCCTCTTTCCGCTTTTTCTTGAAAAATGTTAACTACTTGCATTATTCATCATTCTTCATTTTTTGGTACCTTTAAATAAGCTACTCTCGCTGTAACAGTTCTCTCACTATATAAAACGTTAAAAAATGTTTTTATATTTTGTTTTGTCCTCGCTTATTCGTACCTTTGCACTCGGATTGTCTGTACTTGATTCCAGAAAGTCTGAAAAGGCTTAGGCTTTTGTAGGACAAACGCGGATGAAAGTAGCTTGCGCCGTGCCAAGTGTGACAATGCCATCTTTGGTGGCAGGCATACAAGGCGGTTGGGTGGGTAAAAGGACATTCCAAGACATATAGAAGGCGTTTACTTGGCGCTGTGTTTGAGACGTACCAGAAATCTCGCAAATTTCACCAATTCGATCTCGAACGTAGCAACGGTAGATGTCCCGGGTGTGATTATATCCACTCCCGTGAGACCTTGTTAGCACATATTATACCCTCTCGTAGGGGGATTTGCTATGTTGTCTATACAGGGTCTCCAAAGGGGTATCGCATATAGTTCATATCGGCGTGGGCTCTGACGTTGTCTGTTCGATTGAATTGGGCAATGCGAGAGCCTCGGTACGTGGAACGGACAACAGGAAAGTTTCCACGCTCTTTTTATGTCCATATTTTCTGACATGTAATGTCATGAATATGAACGCATTGACTGATGCTTCATCGCAATTGTCTGCTATAGACACCCGCACAGAACAGGGTTCCAGTGTTGCTTCCGATTTGAAAAACACACAAATCGGGGAGTCGGTAGAATATGCTCGTGACCCAATGAAGCACTGGTTTGTCCTCCGGGTACGCTACGGAAAGATACAGGCGGCACGTGAGCTGCTGGAGAACCGGCATATTCATCACTATCTGCCTCTGCGCTGTGAGGTGAGAAAAAACAGTGATACACAGCGCTATCAGAAAAAGCTCTTCTTCCAAAGTCTCATATTCGTTTATGTCGAACCAGAGGTCCTTGACGGGTTAATCAGGAATAAGAAGGACAACACTGTTCTCACCTACTATTATAATCACTTTGTCATTGACAGTCAAGGCAAGAATCCTCCGCTTCTTATCCCCGATCCCATGATGGACAACTTCATCCGGCTGACGAGTATTGAGGATGAGCATATCCGTCTGGTTGACCCAGAGGCGTGCCATTACAAACGGGGCGACATGGTTATTATAACCAAGGGAAAGTTCAGGGGCATCATAGGCCGTCTGGCACGGGTTTCCCAAGAACAGCGGGTTGTAATCAATCTTGAGGGCGTGGGCATGATAGCCACAGCCTACATCCCCACGGCATTCATCGAACCCTTTGACGAGATTTGGGAAAATGCAGATTGAAAAAAGTAAGTTAACTTCTCTTTGGTCTGACTCGTTCTTTTCATTGCGGTTTTATGAGACTCTTACATATAGTCCCCAAAAAAGGAGTTGACTCCTTAAAAACAGCATAAGTAAGCACTCTCCATATCTCACTTTGTCAATATCCGAAAGCACAACTGATTAAGCGAGAGCAGTGAAAGCTCGCTTACTATATTGAGCGTAAAAAAGACCGGATGAAATCCAACATTTTCGTTAAGCCAGATGAGCAATGATGAGATTGCTCAATCATTGCCATGTTGGGAAAAGGTGCATGAAAATGAATATATTCCCCAGACAGGACACTGATCTGTATCCTTGTCCTTAAAATAAAGAATGGAGTTACTTTTTCTGTAAAAAGTTTGGTAGAATAGAATTTTATGCGTATCTTTGCAAGCAAAAATAGTATTTGGAGGAATGTTCATGGACATTTATAATAAGGAAATTAAGGAAAAGCGTGAAGCGGCAATGAAACGTTTTATGGCTGCTAAAGCAAGAAAACAACAACGTATGGCAGAGTTGGAACAATTACTTCGTCAGGATTTTGTTGCACGTACTGGTGAAGAACCAAAGTTTGTTAACGTGTGGTAACATGAAACCGCTATCCTTGCAAAAAATCAATGCCACTTCACCTTATGAAGTGACAATGCCTGTCTCTCCTAATGTCTATCACTTCTTAACAGATTATGGTGTGGATATTGCCGTCAGTTTTGACTTAGACGATTTATTGGAACACGGCGAGGCATATATGTTTAATATTAACAATGCCAACAGGCAGAGATCACCAAGAGATTTAAAGGTAAGAGATACAATAATTGCTATTATAGGTAATTTCTTTGAAATTAATTCTGTTGCCTTGCTTTATATCTGTGAGACATGTGACAGAATGCAAGCAATGAGAAACCGTTTGTTCGAATCGTGGTTTGCCTATGCCAACAATAATGAAGATTATGTGATAATGGTGGCAAAAATTCGCGATTTGGAAGATGTTGAGAATTACGCTGCTATGATTCTAAGAAAAGACAATCCTCATTTTGTTGATTATGTTTCTGAGTTTAATCAAACGGTTAATATGTTTATATTAAAACCAGAACACGAATAAGTTGGATTGCAGGGACTTTTGAGCAGGACACTGGTCTGTCCCTGTGTCCTGAGTTGCATGAGGAACGCGGCAGGCGTAAGAGTGCCGAGGCAAAGGCAAGGAACTCGACCAGCAGCTTAAGTATGCCCAAAAGAACAAGTTCGGCAACAAACGCCAAAATGCCCGCAAGGAGAGTGACAGTAAGGAAGATGTGGATCGTGAGGACGAGAAGAACAGGTTTGACGGTACCGATGGAACTGCATCCATCAAGTCGGTTGAGGGTACTCCCGTCTTCCATCCCACCGATGACTCCAAAGTACCAGGCAGGATTATCGAGCGCAAGTCGGTCGGAGATGACTGTTGCCTACCATAGTGTCATCTCCACCGTAAAGCTTCGTGGCATGTTGGAGGTACCTTGGTGAATTTTTCAAAAAGACAGTGCAGCCTGTCTTATGCAAATATATTTAACGGATGTCGGGATTTCTTTAATCTGACACCAGCAAATATAGGTATGGCTTATGCCAAATATCGTGCAAATGAATATAAAGCAAAGCTCGCTTGTCTTTATTGAGTGTAGCCGATATTCAAAGATTAATTGTTAAATCAAACGTTTAATTTTTAACACACGAAATGATAGAGCACTGCAGAGTGCTTTAAATCAGACGTGTGCCCTAAATTGAGTGCTTACAGATGAGCAGAACAAAGCTTGCTTTAGCTATGCATGACAAGCCATAATCAATAAAATTAATTTTAATGTTCAATTTAGACGTTTTCCCTGAAAAAGGGGGAGATGTCAAAATTGGACGTTTACTGAAATAAGAAACCTAAATTATTAATAATATGAATTTTGAAGAAACCATTTCACGATATATATTGACAGATGTGATGGTCGATAGTGTAATCATAACTGAGGAACTTTTCGCTGAAAGGAATCTGGATGAGGCAAGACAAATTAATCCTATAATTCCAGGGACTAGATATACTTATAGAATAGATGTCCCATTTGGAGAACAACGTCCAGGCAACCAAAAACACATCCACGTTTTGGCAAAGAATGGTAATGAACTTTTTGCAATGAATGTTGACGGAACTGCGCATGACGGATACCATAAGGTACAAATTCCACAAGACGTAAGAACTTTTCTTTTTGATAAAGGCTTCACTCTTCCACCAAATAATATCATTGAGTTTTACACTTCCACTCAGAATACAGCGAGATCATTAATCATGGAGAACGAAACACTATCTTCGCCATGGTCGAAGTTAGTCCCAAAAGTATGTAATATTATCAGCGAAAGCACAAAATTTCAAATAATAGAGAGCAATTTACCTATTGCAGAAGTGAAAATGTATTTAATATCTGAATTTACACATTTTTTCAAAATCAATGTTCCTTGTCAGAAAATTGATACCTTAAAGGATATCCTAATCAACACCTTTAAAAAATACACACATTTCGTTAATAACGTCATGCAGAAAAATGAAGACAGTAATGCACAACACCAGCTGTTTATAGCATGGGAAGATGCAAGCGGAACTCAGTATGAAGTTGAGGAAGTACTTTAATGGATTGTGAAAATTAATAACAATGAAAAAAGTAATAACATACGGAACATACGACCTTTTACATCAAGGTCATATAAACCTGTTGCGCCGTGCCAAGGAACTTGGCGACTATCTGATAGTGGGAGTAACTAATGATAGTTTCGACCGTGACCGTGGAAAACTCAATGTCCGTAACAATGTTCTGGAGCGTGTTGAGGCGGTTAAGGCAACAGGTTTTGCAGATCAAGTGATAATAGAAGACTATATTGGGCAGAAGATTGACGATATTCAGAAATATGACGTTGATATCTTTGCTATCGGGTCTGACTGGGAAGGAAAGTTTGATTATCTCAATGAATTTTGTCAAGTGGTTTATTTGCCGAGGACTGAGGGCATTTCTTCCACTATGCTTCGTGAAGAGTCACAAGATGTTGTTAAACTTGGTGTTATTGGTTGCGGGCGTATCGCTAACAAATTTGCTAAAGAGCTACCTTTTGTTAGTGGTGTGGAGATTACAAATGCATACGACATTGATTTTTCAAAAGCGGCACAATATGCAATTGACCATAATCTTCCAGATGTAACGAGAGATATAAACAAATTATTGGATAATGTTGATGCGGTATATATAGCAACTCCCAATGTCACTCATTATGATCATATAAAAAAAGCTATAGAAAAAGGGAAACATGTTCTTTGTGAGAATGCTATGGTTACCAATCCTGTATTGGCTAAGGAACTGTTTGATATGGCTGAGAACAAAAAAGTTGTGCTAATGGAAGCTATAAAAACAGCTTACACACCGGCATTTAATCATCTAATGACTATGATAAAGTCGGGACTTATAGGAGAGGTCGTTGATGTAGAAGCGTCTGTTTCCACTTTGAAAAAGGACAAGAATGCCCGTGAGTTAAATCCTCAATTGGGTGGTGGATGTATGTTTGAAATGGGCAGTTATCCACTTCTTCCAATTTTCAAGTTGTTGGGTACACAATATGATAATCTTAATATTTACAGTCGCATGAGTAATGGCGTGGATATTTATACGAAGGGAGTGATGAGATTTCCTAAGGCTATATGCTCATTCAAATTAGGCATGGGAGTTAAGACTGAAGGCAACTTAGTAATTTCAGGTACAAAGGGTTATGCGTATGTTCCTTCTCCATGGTGGAAAATGGATTATTATGAATTGCGGTATGAAGATCAAAACAAGAACAAAAAATTCTTTTATAAATTTGACGGAGAGGGGTTGCGGTATGAACTACAAGAATTTATCTCCTGTATTTTTAATAAAAGATACAGTACTACAAGACTAAGAAGGCGTGAATGTATAGCCATAGCGGGTGTAATGAAACAGTTTAGCGAGAATAAGAATGTAATGGATATATAATTATGAGAAATTTTGTAGTTACAGGCTCAACAAAAGGAATAGGCAAAGCAATCGTAAAAGCCATATTGGATAGGTATGATGACTCATTCGTATTTATGTCATATCATAATGACGATAATGCAGCAGAGATTTGTAAAAAAGAATTCGGGAACCGAGTTGATGTTCAAAAAGTAGATATGGGCTCATATAAAGAAGTAGCAAGCTATAGCAAATATCTCTGTAAACAGTCCGGGGGGGTGGATTGCCTTATTCTTAATGCAGGCATTGGATACAAAGTGCCATTTAATGAATTAAATGTTGAAGAATGGGAGCGTGTGATGAGAGTGAATGTTAGTGTTCCTATTTTTTTGATAAAAGAATTGCTGCAAAGTTTTAAGAAAGGAAGTTCGATTATTATGGCAGGTTCGTTGATGGGAAGAATTCCTCATTCCGGTTCTTTGGCTTATGGTGTAAGTAAGGCTGCAGTACATGGTGCTGTTAAGAATCTAATGAAATTTTTATCTCCATATGAGATTAGAATTAATGCCGTGGCGCCAGGATTTACAGAATCAGAATGGCACAAAGGAAAACCTGATGATTTTTTTGAAAAAATATCTACTAAGATTGCCAATCATCGATGGGCTAAATGTGAAGAAATAGCAGACGCTTATCTTTTTGTTGTAAATAATGAATACATTAATGGCAGTATTATAAATATTGATGGCGGATATTCATATTTCTAATATATATCCAGAATATAATAAAGTTAAATAATCAACAATGACAGTTTCAGATTATATAATAGATTTTTTCGTCCGTAAGGGAATCAAAGATTTCTTTGGATATCAGGGTACGATGATCGCCTATTTTGTAGATGCAATTCATCGTAATCCTAATGCAAATAATCATTCTTGCTATAATGAGCAGGGCGCCTCTTTTGCCGCTTGTGGTTATGCGCAAGCTGGTAAGAAATGTGGTGTAGCATATTCAACAAGTGGACCAGGTGCTGTGAATTTATTGTCCGGTGTAGCAAATGCCTACTTTGACTCTGAGCCTACTATATTTATTACAGGTCAGTTAAATACTTACGAATATACAGGAATACCAGAGATGCGTCAGCAAGGTTTTCAGGAAATCAATATCGTAGAGATGGCTAAACCCATTACCAAATATGCCGTCCAAATAACAGACGCAAAAGATACTCGATATGAACTAGAAAAAGCATGGTATCTTGCCAATAACGGTAGAAAAGGCTCTGTGCTCATTGATTTGCCGATGAATATACAGCGAACAGAATTCAATGCTGACGAGCAACAAAAATTTACACCAAGTATAAACGAAACACAGAAAATAGAATACCAACAGATATATGATGCTTTATCTAAGAGCAAACGACCAGTAATCATTGTTGGTAACGGTGTTTGTGATAGATATCAATCAAAACTAAAAGCATTTATCAAGATAAATAATATACCTACGATTACAACCTTGCTTGCAAGCAGTTTTCTTTCAGAAGATGAATTGCACCTTGGTAATATGGGCAGTTCATATGGAAATAGAACAGCCTTAATGGCCGTACATAAAGCCGACTTACTTATATCTATAGGAGCGTCTTTAGGTAAGAGACAGACAGGAGTTAAATTAGAAAATTTTGCCCCCAATGCTCAACTTATCAGAATTGATATAGATGAGACTCAGCTTAAGGCAAAAATAAAAAAAGGTGAATTGCAGATTAAAGCTGATACCTCTAATTTTATAGAAGGACTAACAATTAATAAATATACTCAAGACATTGAGGAATGGGTGGACTTTATCCATAGTGTAAAGGCATACTACACAAATTTTGATAAGAACTTGCCAGAACTATATCCTAATCATTATATAGAAAGTATAAGCGATTTGTTACCTGATGGATATAACGTTGTCAGTGATGTTGGACAACACATGATGTGGGTTGCCCAGTCATTCCATTTAAAGAAAGACCAGCTAATGTTATTCTCAGGTGGACATGGTGCTATGGGATATGCCTTGCCAGCAGCAATTGGTGCTTATTATGCTAATAGGAAACCATCTATAGCAATTAGTGGCGACGGAGCATTTCAGATGAATATCCAAGAACTTCAATGGGTTGTTAGAGAAAAGCTCCCTATAAAAATAGTGGTAATGAACAACCATTGTCTTGGTATGATTCGCTCTGTTCAGGAAGATTATATCGATTCACGTTATGAAGGTGTGTCTGAAGAAAGCAATTTCTCTCCATGTCGATTTAAGGAGATTGCACAAGCTTATGGTATTGAGTCAAAGAGAATAACTTTTATTGATGAGCTTGATAATATCACTTTTGACAGTCAAAGTGCTTTCTTACTTGAAATTGATATGGACAACAAGACATTAGCTTTGCCAAAAACTTTTTTTGGCGATCCTGTTTATCGTCAAAGGCCATATATACCTGATGCTGATTTGCAGAAAATGTTGGATTTCTAAAAGAACATTCTGTGATAATATACATTGTGCTTATAAAATAATTCAACAGCTTAATATGTTTGGAATAAAAACAAGAATAATACATAGTATAGATTATTGTAGGGCACTCTATTATAATAGTATTGTTCTCCCACGTAAAATACAACAAGTTCGTTGTAAAGATAATATAAAAGTTCTGTTTCTCGTTTCTGAACTGAGTCCATGGAAAACAGAAAATTTGTATTTGACGATGTTAAAACATCCCCGTTTTTCTCCTGTGCTTGGATTATTCACATCTCCAGAAATTCCCTATGCACGCAAGCAACTTGAAGAATATTGTAAAGAAAAAGAATACGAGTTCAGGGATTTGGATTTGATAGATATAAGAACTCTTAAGGCAGATATTATATTCTATCAGAAACCTTATTTGGATTGGGGGGCATATCCTGAGAAATTGAAAATCGAGAGAAATCTTTATGCTTTATTTTGTTATGTATTTTATGGCTTCCATTCTATAAATGTATGTTGGGGTGACAACCTGCGTTTATATAAATATGCATGGCAAATATATTATGAGAATAAAAGGCTAATAAAGGATGTTAAGCCATTCTTGTTGAATGGAGGTAGAAACGTCGTTGCTACAGGATTGCCTATACAAGACCTGTTGAATATAAAACCAGAAAATGTTGAAGACCCGTGGAAAGATGATAAAGGTAGAAAGCGTATAATATACGCCCCACATCATACTATTGCCGACATGCATTCAGAGGGTATTGCATATTCTACATTTTTAGATTATTATTATTTCATGCTTGAAATGGCTGAGAAATATAAAAATGAAGTTTTTTTCGCTTTTAAACCACATTCCATATTATATAAAAACCTTTTAAAAGTATGGGGAATAGAGCGAACTGACGCATATTATGACAGGTGGAAATCGTTGGAGAACGGACAGTTAGAGACTGGAACATACCAGGGATTGTTTATGCACTCTGATGCAATGATACACGATTGTGGCTCATTCACTATAGAGTATCACTATACAAAGAACCCTGTATTATATCTAATAAAAGACGAACATCATGCCGACAACATGAATATAATGGGGCGTACAGCCTTTGATTTGCATTATAAGGCAAAGACACGAGAAGACATAGAACAGTTTATACAAAATGTAATCAACGAGGATGACCCTCTTAAACAAGACCGAGAGAAATTTTTCAAGGATTGTCTTCTTCCACCACATGGTAAGACTGCTTGCGAGAACATAATTAACTCTATTCTTGGAGAAGTGGAATATAAAAAGCAAAAATAATATATTATGTTAGTCTGTTATATACTGATATTTATTCTGCTTTGTGGGGGGGTAAGCGTCTCCAAAGCTGGATTTTATAACGATTATATAGACAAGAAACAGTGTGATTCAATAAAAGGGGTATTTATTCTTGTGGTTTTCATCAGACATATATATCCATATATTGTAGAAAGCGGATATGAAATGATGTCATTTTTCGACTCTGTAGGCTCAAAAATAGACTGCATGATAGGGCAACAGCTTGTTGTGATGTTTTTGTTCTATTCCGGATACGGTGTTATGGAGTCGATAAAGAAAAAAGGTAAAGACTATGTCACAAACATACCGAAGCATCGTATCTTACCCACTTTGTTAAACTTTGATGTTGCAGTTTTTTCTTTTATTATACTCGACTTGGCACTTGATATCAGCAAGCCTCTTGATATTACCTTATTGGCTTTCACAGGATGGACTTCAGTTGGAAACAGTAATTGGTACATCTTTGTTATTGTGACATGTTATATTTTAAACTATTTTGCATTTACAATAAAAATGAACAAATCCTACGTTTATGGAGGATGGGGTTTACTGATATTGACATTTGCTCTTCTTTTATTGTTATCTCGAACAAGAGAGGTTTGGTGGTATAATACGATAATGTGCTATCCAGCTGGCGCTATGTTCTCTGTCTATAAACAATGTATAGAAAGGTTTGTTCATGAAAGATATTGGACATGTTTAATTATTGCTATAGTAACTTTTATCATACTATTCAATATCGGAAAAGACTGTGCTGCAATCAGATATAATATTCTGTCAATAAATTTTACAGCAATAATTGTGATGTTTACAATGAAGGTTAAGATAGGTAACAGATTATTAGAATATTTTGGAAAAAATCTTTTCCCACTTTACATATACCAAAGACTACCAATGATTCTTTTAGCTACAATATGCAATGGTATTATTCCCAAAGAATACACAGCTGCATATATAACAAGTTGTTTTTTTATCACAATATTAATCACATACTTCTACAAATATTGGCAAATATGCATTAAATAATGGGTTCTATAAAAGAAGATACATTAAAAGGTACGAAATGGAGTGCGATAGAGAGATTCTCCGTGCAAGGCATTCAATTCCTATTGGGATTGATTATGGCGCGTCTATTGTCACCTTCTGATTATGGTACGGTGGGTATGCTTGCCATTTTTTATGCAGTGTCACAAACATTTATAGATAGTGGATTCAGCAATGCCCTGATTCGGAAAGTGGACCGTACGGAAGAGGATTTCTCAACAGTATTCTATGTTAACATAGGTATCGCAATAGTTTGTTATTGTGTATTGTTTTCAATAGCACCTTGGGTGGCAGACTTCTTTGGTATTCAGATTTTGTGTCCTATACTTAGGGTGCAGTCTGTTAATCTTATAATCAACTCTTTGATGGGAGTACAGGTAGCCCAGCTAACCATAAACATAGATTTCAAGGCATTGGCAAAAAGAGCTATGTTTGCCACGTTGGTATCTGGAGTGGTTGGTGTCATACTTGCATATTGGGGATTCGGAGTATGGGCTTTAGTATATCAAAGCATATTGAGTGCCATCATTAATCTCATATTTATATGGGTTTATTGCAGGTGGTATCCTAAGGAACGTTTTTCGAGGAAATCTTTTAACGAACTGTTCGGATTTGGAAGCAAGCTGTTGGCATCCGGTCTGCTTCATACTATTTATTTGAATCTTACAACGTTAATAATAGGCAAATATTTTTCTTCCAAAGATTTAGGTTTCTATACTCGTGGTACACAATTAGCTCAATTCCCATGTAACAATATTAACAGTGTACTGCAGCGAGTAACATTTCCGATTCTTGCAAAAATTCAAAATGAGGATGAGCATCTTATCCGCGTTTACAGAAAATATATCTGCATGACATCCATGATTATCTTCTTTGTCTGTACATTATTAGCTGCATTAGGTAATCCTATTGTCAGATTTCTACTTACCGACAAATGGGCTGATGCTATCATTTATCTTCAAATCTTTAGTTTTGCAATTATGTTTGACCATATATGCAGCATAAACCTCAATCTTCTTCAAGTTAAGGGACGCAGTGATTTGTTTCTACGTCTGGAGATTATTAAAAAGACAATATCTGTTGCTATTTTATTTGCGTCAATCCCATTCGGAGTAATAGGAATATGTGTTTCAAAGATTATTTACACTCAGATAGCAGTGTTCATCAACACCTATTATACTGGGAAATTATTCCATCTTGGTTATGTTACACAATTAAAAGACTTCATAGGTTTCCTCCTATATTCACTATTGTCCTGTATGCCAGCATATCTGTTGACATTCTTAGACCTTTCTCCTATAATAACAATAATATTAGGATGCACGTTATCAATGGTTATCTATTATTGTATCTTACATAATAATCCATATATGATTGAATTGGTAGATATAGCTAAAACAAAAGTATTTGAATAATGAATGTTTTATTTTATACGACATTTGAGGTAAGTCCTCATAAAGGTGGCACAGAACGCATTACGTCATCTATTTCTAATGGGCTTAGAAAATATAAGGGATACAAATGCTTTTCAGCATTTAGTTGTAAAATTCACGACAATTTTGAGAAAACACAATTTGATGGT
>JAUNSB010000067.1:0-23423 GCA_030539375.1 Prevotella sp. | reverse complement strand
ATAGGTTTCTTTAAATTAAATCCTTTTCTTTCAGCAATGCGATGTTGTTCTTTATCGTTATTGCAACACGTCTGTCCGTGATGCCGTACCGTGTAAGAACATCATACACCATTTCCTCTTTCTTTGTATTGCTCATTGTTGCCGTATAATCACCGATTACATAGTATATTCTCCAAGTATTTTTTTCATATAGAAGTTATCTGGATTCTCAGCTATCCCCATATTTCCAAGTGTTTATGCACAAAGCTCACTGGCTCATAGTCCTGGTGGTTATGCTCAAACTCCTGGCAGGTAGTTGTTAACACAAACTTCTTTTGCTTGCCAATAAAAAACACATACTACATACAGTCTGCATACGCATTGCCGACATTGGAGAAACAACAACAGGAGTACAGGAGTCTGCTAAAAATCAATGATGGATTCAAGAAAATTGTCATAGTTGGCGATTCTTTCCAGCCCACATATCAAACTGACTCTGGCATCTTAATCATGAACATATATAATTTCTTAATGGATGATCACAGCATAGATTAGAGCTCATGACTCTTAATTTAAAACGAATGGAGTGTTCTCCACAAAAGATGATAGACCCTGAAGAATGGTTCACAAAGTGCTTCCTCTGGATAACTGCTTACTAACCGCATCACTCTTTTCAATTTCCAGATGGCGTGAGAAATAGTGCCGCCATTCTTCATGTTTCTGTCTCGTTTGTCATATTGTCCGAAGTTACCGCCTAGCATGATTTTTGCCAGTAATTTGCGGTCTTCCTTTTCGTTTGGCTCACATATATAATATAATGTGTAGGCATAGCAAACACCTCATGCCACATCCACATCACAGAATCCTATTCCCACCAATGCTTGTCTCTTACAAAAGTCAAAAAGTCGATGCTAATCAGCATCATAGACACTGGTTGACTACGACTTCCTGTTACCTATTGCAATTTGCAAAACCTTTTGATTAAGCGAGAGCAGAGGAAGCTCGCTTACTATGCCGAGCGTAAAAAAAGGTCGGATGAAATCCAAATTCAAAGTAAACCTTTTCTGTCATTATCCTCAAACCTGTCCTCTAATGCCTCTTCAAACATCATTATGTCCTGGATTTCACATTCTCTTTACTTTTCTGATTTATGGTTTCTCGCGAAGAATCCTTGCCGTTTGAGTAAACTCCGTCACAATGTCAACAATTTTAGGATTGTCATTCTTGAGAATAAGGGCTGCGAAATTAGATATTCCTTCATCGTCCACAATATGGGTGGTATATAATGAATATTTTGTGTTAAACTCATAAGAGTCAAACCAGTACTTAAATAACCGGTTACGAACTTGCTGTTTCCCATCGCCAGTTTCGCAAATATACAATACTGCAGCTTGATTTCTGTGAAAAAATTCCTCAATTATTGCCAGGACAGTCTTTTGTAGTTTGTTGTCGCGCGGTGATTTCTTTTGGTTGGAATTACCAATGATGAGTTGGTAAGAAATATCTGACTGTATAAGAAAATCTTCTTCAAAATCTACACTTATCCTCACACCATGACCTGTAACAAAATCAAATGATCCTGTCACTTATCCCACTCAACCTTGTATGGGGCTTTCTTGTTGATTCTGTCTAACGAAAGTGGATTAATCATTGAACACCACATTCAAAGGTTCACCATCAGTATTGGCTTTACATTTCTGAATCATCCTTTCTTTAAGGATTTCTATTTTCCGCCGTTTAGCTTCCTTTGTAGCTTTCAGCCTTTGTAAAGCCTCTTCCCTTGTTATCAGCATATACGTATCTTTTATTATTTTATGCTGCAAAGATACAACAATTTTCTTAATCTCCAAAATTTTTAGTTATTTTTATTTTGTCTCTTTGCTTTTGGGCAGACAGTGCTTGTAAAAACGCTATTTCTTTATCCCTAATTTATATTTCATGACAAGAGGAAATATAGTCATATCATCGATAAAGTACCTCTTAAACAAGCGCTTGGGTTCCATCATGAAGCGAAAGAACCATTCAAGACCTGCTTTTTGCATCCACAAAGGAGCACGTTTTATATTGTCATTCCTGCCAAGAATTTCTCCTGCTTAGGGCACCCGAGGAAAACCAACAGGATGAAGCCCCCAATAAGATAGTTCACAATTATTGTTTTCTAAGATTGTAGATGTTAACGAATATCGTTTTTCACCAGAGGTAGTCCTGTTGCATACCAAACAAATCCCATAGGACACTTAACCTTATCTATTGATCTCAAAGACGGATTTGTCTTACATCTTTCATCAACTTTGCAGATGATGTCATCTGAATCCCCTTTTCCCAGTAATTCATTAGCTGAGTCTATACACCATCTCCATAGTCCGCATTCAATAGTCTTACCTGTTAGAATGCATCCCAACTGCCGAATAGGCTGCATATATTCTACGTCCCAACCTTGATTTTCCTTGCCTGGTGTCTTGGAGTATTCGCCTTTATTATTTCGAATAAGTGGTGTGCCGAAATCTTGATACAAAGACCTAAAAACGGCATTATTCTTAAGTTCTCCTCCTCTTAATAGATTCAAAATAAAATAAGGCTCATTTATTCGTAGTCCTTTCGCCAGATCATAGGCTTTGTCTATCCATTTATGATAGTTGTAAAAAGCCTTTGGATCTTTCAATATTCCCTTAAAATGAGAACGTGTCATTTCTTCGATATTGATATAGTTATCTGTGCAATTTTTATCGTAAAAATAGGCGTAAACATCTTCCGGAGCATTCGGTAAGGCAATTTTACCATTCTTGATATCTGATAAATATGATGTAAAATGTACGCCTGGCACGGAATACATCAAGGACATATCACATAAGGCAATTACGTTCAACTGGCTGTAATAGGAACACTTATTTCTTCGCCACCTTGCATTGCTTTCTTGCCCATTGAAAACAGTTTCTCAAAATAGACATAAGCATTATAACATCCGAAGGAGGTTGTAAGATCTTGTATAAAATGTATCCACTCATGAAAGAACGTGGAAAGTTCCATTTCATCCAAAACATTTAGATCTACAATTTTTTTTGTATTTATATACATTTCAAGAAAATGTGGAAAATACGAGCCCATCGTCTCTTGAAGTTTTAGAGGTTTTGATTCCATAATTTAATATTTACTGATTATTATACAATTGTAACTTATTATTGCTACACAAGACATTTCCATATTAAGTGCCACACCCTGAAGAATGACTCGCAAAGAGCTTCTTCGGGATAGCTACTTGCTAACCGCATGACACGTTTCAGTTTCCATATTGCATGAGGTATTGTACCTCCATTCTTCATGTTCTTTCCCCGTTCGTCATATTGTCCGAAGTTGCCGCCCTGCATGATTTCTGCCAGCAACTTCTGTCCCTCCTTCTCATTCGGCTCACATATATAATAATGTGTAGGCATTGCAAACACCTCATGCTAAAGCAACACGGAGGAAAAGAGCGCATCCAGTCATAATCAATACAATTATTGTTAAATATAGCATAATAATCAGCCAAAAGTTTCTTTATATATAAACTTATTTGTAATTTTGCAGCATGAATCGCAAGATACAGTACTATAAGAATTATTTTATTGACTTCTACAACTCGTTAGATTCTGCTACACAACGTAAGATTGCATACGTATTGCAGTACATCAAGACAGAACAACGATGGAATGAGAAGTTCGTAAAATTCATCCGTGATGGTCTCTTTGAACTAAGAGCCAACCATAACGGTAATATATACCGTGTCTTTTTCATACTCGATAATGGAAATATTGTAATTCTGTTTAATGGTTTCCAGAAGAAGAGCCAAAAGACACCCAAACAGGAAATAGAAAAAGCTATAAACTTAAAAAATCAGTATTATGCAGACAAACAGTAATCTCCACAGTTTCGATGAAATTATGGATGCCCAGTACGGAAAGCCCGGCACACCAGAGCGTGAGACCTTCAATCGTGAGGCAGAGGCATATTGTATAGGCCAAATAATATACGAGGCTCGTAAAAACGAGAAAATGACCCAAGATGCACTTGCCAAACAAATAGGTACAAACAAGTCGTACATATCAAAGATAGAGAACGGTTTGGTTGATCCAAGCGCTTCCCTCTTCTTCCGCATCCTCTCAGCTTTAGGTCTTCGTTTTGATATTGTCAAACCCATTGTTCACTTCTGATACAGTGAAAGGGAAATGGCAAAAGATTATAGGAAAGATTATTCCGCCATTAGTATTCATCACGCTCATTCCCATATTGGCAGTATGAACGTCTGTCGTATGGCTTTATCATACTATCCGAAAAATCTTTCCCAAATAAATCGTGCAGGGAAGAGGAATGCTGCTTGCAATACCTTTTCCTTATATGTGGCTCTCTGTACATTCGATAAAGGAAACGCAGGTTCATTCTATCCACCCATGCAGGATAATAATCAATCTCATTCTTTGCCGTCTGATGAATAAAGCCACCGCAAGTGAAACCTATTCCTTGGAACCCTGTATCTTTTACTTTCAGCAGAAATTGCTCCTGCATTAGTATTCCCATGCCGACAATCAAAAAATCGGGATTTACATTGACAATGTGCTTAGCCTCCTCATCTTTTTCCTCCTCCGAATGGAAATGTCCATTTCTGTACCCAATAATATTCAGTTTATGCCACCTTTCTTTGAATATCTCCACAGCCTTTTCCACTTGTTCCTGTTTTGAAAGCAGGTGTATCCTTCATTATTAGGTTGTCTGTAGCATCGATATTCAATCCATGTCCTGCGAAATAAAATATTGCTGCGTCAGCCTTTTGTTTGATTATCTCCTGAGTAAACTCATCAAATGCAACTCCGTATCCAGAATACGTCAAATTCTTCTTGACAAAAACCGTACACTTCAGTTTTTTCAATACTGTTCCCATGGCATTTGCATCATTTGTGGGATTTGTAAGATTTCCATAATAGGAACTATCGTATTGACTATTGCCAATGACTAATGCTATGTATCTTTTTAATACCATTGCAATCGTTGTTGAAAAACTGTCAGACTATCAACCCCTTGATTGCTTCCAGCAACTCTTCCCGATGACTGACCCAAGACATGTATTTGTGCGTCTTTGCCTTTTCTATCAGTTCCGGCAGGTCTTTCATGTCAGTACAAATCAGCACGTCATACTTGTCTCGCATCAGCGTGGCGATTTCCATCTGATGGTTGTCCACGTGTTCTCCGTATTCGTGAAGCCGGGGACAGACAACTAAAGGCTTCCCCATTTCCATACACGAAATGATGGAGTTTACACCGCTATGGGTGACCACGACTTCTGCCTCCTTCATATAGCGGTTGAACTCTTCATTGGGTATAAGGCCAAAATGAGTGAACTTCGGCTTAACGGGATAGACTGCCGATTGCATCACTATTTCGTCTGCTTTGTATTTGCCTTGGTCAACCAATTGGTTCAAGGCTGTGATGATACGCCCGAATGGAAACTTCTGTGTTCCAAGTGGGACAAAAAGTTTTATTTTGCCCATAAATTCAAATATGTCAAAGAACGATACATACACCTGCAAGGCAGGATGCTGGCGTTTTATTTAATATACGCTTCCGCTATAAATAGCTTTCGGATATACTTTCTTCATTTCCGGCCATTGCACAAAAAAGTAGTCGGCAAACGGGTAAACCATTTTGCCTGTAACCGATTCGCTGTCCAGCTTGGCAAAGCTTTCCACATAGATAATCCTTCGCTTGAAAATCCGTGCAAAGAAACAGGTCGGATAAGACGCTCCGGCTCCAGTAGTAATCACTGTTGTCGGCCATTCGATAATGAAGTAAATAAAAGAAAGAATGATATTCAATCCGAATTTGAAGATGAAACTCATTCCTTCCCTTTCTTGCTGCATTAAGTAATGGTGCGGATACTTCTTTACAGCTCCGGTAGAAGCCACATTCTTCTCCGTAACGATGTAATACTTTTTGCCATCCACAAGTGGAAGCAGCTGCATCAATTCCATAAAATGACCACCGCAGGAACTGACGAGGCAGACTTTTGATTTATGCTTTCCCATAGCTGTTGACTTTATACCAATTATATATCCGTTTTACAATACTGAACAAGCCAAATCTTGAAGCCACGTTTTTTACGGTTGCTTTTAGACTGTGGTCAACAAGTTTATATTTCGCATCAATGGCTTTTAATGTCATCTTCGGATTTAAGAAATCCCTTATGATATTATCCCTATTGAGGGGCAATGTTGAAGGTTCATTCAGGTTGTGATTTTCAATCAAAGCCTCTTCCAATGTCCGTTCCTCGATGTAGCAGTCTTTAAGTTGACGCATTGCAGCTTCCCCAGTTTCCGTGTTTGCCAAAACCAACGATACGCCTTTCATCGTGTCATGCCTGAATGGTTTTCCATAACGTCCGATACCCCAGAAATCTCCCAATGTACAATCACCTACACGAGGCAATCCGGAATAAGGACAACTGTAACAACATTTTCTGAAGATAGCAGAAGCATTGAAAGCCTCCATAAAAAGAGCATCAACCCCGTAGATGCGGCGGAATTTACCGCAAACCGAGACGGATGGGGCTTTGCCCCATCCGTCTCGGTCACGAAATTCGTAACCCGTCAGGAAAAGCCGCGAAGCGGCTCGAAATTTTTTCAAATAGCTTTGGAAAACCATGTCAGAAGGGACTCCGTGGCAAATCAAGTCCAACGTCATCAAATTCGGATAAGGCTTCCTTAAAAATTTCTTCAACCCAACTACCTGGCATGGTGTTCCACAAAACAGCACCTTACGGTTGTTTTTAAGATGTTCCTTTATGCATTTGAATGTAGTTCCAATCTCACTCTGCACATATTTACTGCCACGTAAACTTGGCAATTCCTTGATATTTTGAATTTCAATGTGATGGCAATGCAGTTCTTTGTCAAAGGCTGCACCATAAACGACACCACCCTCTTCAAGCGTCATTCGTGCAAAAGCCGAGAACGCTCCACCAGAACTGCTCAATGTTTTATCTTGTTCACTTATCAGTGCAAATGTTTTAGGAGTTGGTAACCCCATGTCTTTATGAAGAGTTATTACAGGGCATGACATCTCACACAGTCCACACTCAACACATTCCGAACTGTGAACTTTAGGGACAAGAAAGCCCTCTGCATCTTCAACCATAGTAATAGCTGAATGGGCACAGGCATTGTAACAAGCCGTACAACCTGTACATTTTTCCTTTGATGCTAATGTTGGCATGCTATTATTGTCTATTTATTGTGGGTAAAATCTTTAACGCTTGTCACCATCTTTAAATACTCCATTGATTTTACTTGCTCTGCAGTCAATGCCTGCTTAACTTTTTTATAATCAATAGGAGTTTCTATGATTGAAGTGTCTGAGAATGCGCTCAAATTACGTTCATCAATGCCGAGCATACGGAGTAGGCTGCTAATGCGTGAGCTTGCAATATCCGGCGTTATCGTAACAAAAGGCCGCTCAAAGACGATGGAAAATACAGTCGCATGGAAAGAATCCGCAATGACATAACGTGCGTTCTTTATCAGCCACAAAAAACGTTCTACCGACGGACACCAGCAAAGATGCCCCTTGCGCACCACGTCATGCCAGTTATAACTGATGTTCCAAACCGGCAGGTGATACTTTCTGTTTAAATCTTCGGCATAACGGTCAATCCTTGCGTCATGATGCAAATTGTAAGTCAATATAAAATCAGACTTCTTTTTGCATTTATCAACATACTTGTTCCATTCTTCCTTGGTCAGCAACAAGGTGGGGTCTAAACATTGTACAACGTCATTTCGTCCAAGTTCTCTGATAATCTTCACGCCAGAATCCTCACGCACAGAAATGTATTCATATTTTTGCAAGAGCCTTTTTGTTTCTTCTACTTCCTCTTGCGGAAGTTCCGAAAGTCCGATACTTGAAGCATACGAAAACACCTGTTTGTCTTTAGGCACGAAGTCAAGGTAGAGAGCTTTTTCTATTCCCTCGTTCCAATGGCTGTTCCAAACTTGGTCAGAACCAGTACAATAGGCATCTGCGTCAAAAGTCAGTTTCCGTGCAGCTTCTTCATTGATCTGGAACAATGGTTCTTTCAAATGAATATATTTCTCAATAAAGTTGCCAAATACATGATTCTTACGGAGGTAAGATGGATATATCAAGATTTTTGCAGCCAGAAGGAATATCGGATTCTTCAGTTTCTCGCTTTTATTCCGTAAACGTCTTAGCAAGCCCTTGTTTGTAAATCTTTCCGGATAATAATCCAGCACATGCACATCGTGGCCTAATTCTTCCAGTTTGACTTGCAAAGCCAATGTTTGCAGCACACTGCCGTAGTTTTCTGCACGGTGTAAGGTAATGAAATCTATTTTCATTATTTCTTTAATACAATTTATTGCGTAATATCTTAAACAAACCCTTTGGCATTCCCCAAATAATAAGATAAGTAAAGCAACGCCTGATTGCTGAATTTTGATATTTATTCAGTTCCTTACAAAGAGGCTTATACATTTTCTTGTCAAGCGAAGTGAACATCATGTTCCACAAGAAATGGATAAAAGAACCGTTCCACGTAGTCTCCCAATTTTTAAAAGCCGATGTTGTAACCCCTAATCGGTCAAAATCCTTCATCATATTTGGCACACCGATAAAACGATATAACGGCCATTTTACAGTAAAGTCCCTTTCCAAAGGATTGCGCTGTATTTCTATGGGTAAACTGTAGTAACTGCATTTGAGGCCTTTTGCTCCTGTCACTATCATGGCTAAATGCTCATATCCGTAATGTTCCTTTGAGTAATTGCAAATTCCTGCCTCCCAACAGTCCCGACGGAAGATAAGAGAAGAAATGAAGCCCAATGATATGGTGAATTTCTGTACAAGTTCCTCCAAATCCAATATTACGTCTTTCTCATAATAATCGCTGTCATGCACTTTTACTTTCCTCATGTCATATTTTGCGTCCTTTCCTGAAAGACGGTTGCAATGGATAATGCCGACTTCCGGGTATTTATGAATAATGTCAAGTACCGTATCCACAAAGTAAGGATACGGTATGTCGTCATCGCCCCACAGCACGACGTATTCGCCATTTGACTGTCCGACTGAACGAATAAGACTATCTCCAACTTCCACATATTCGTCAAAATAGTGATATTGCACAAATGGATAAACCGCCACGATGCTCTTCATGTAATCATCAGTCTCGTCCTTTGAAGCGTTATTGCATATGACCAATTCCACTTTATCCTGATTCCTTTCCACTTGTGGAAGCATCAATGCCAACGTGCGTTTCAAGTATTCGTAACGGTTGAGCGTCGGTATTACCACTGATAATGTCTTGCCCATGTCTATCCCTAAATTTTAAAGATTATAAGCTATTGTGTCTTTTGGGTCATACAATAAATCCGTGTATGCCAACAGGATGAAATCATCAGTGCCCGCATTCTCCCATGCGTGAGCAACCCCGTGGGGCACGAACACGGTTATGGCATCGTCAAAGCTTATCTCCATCTGCATTTTCTCATGCGTTTGTACGTCTTCTAACTTTAAGGTTGCCTTGCCGCTTGCCAGCGTGAACCATTCCAATGCCTTGTGGTGGTAATGTCCGCCCTTCGTCTGTCTGGGCTTGCCCATCGTCAGATAGACTTCACCTGTATGGTTGGGAATGTTCTCCTCCGTTCCTGTTATTACTTTCAGGAACCAGCCCCGGTCGTCCTTTATCAGGCGACGCGGTATTATCTTTATTTTGTCATTCAGTGCCATCTTTCAATATCTGTCTATCACATCGGTTAAACTTATGCTTGCCTCAAAGCCTATCGCTTCCTTCAACTTTGTTCCGTCAAGGGCAAGGTATTTCATCCCTGTGTCTGCCCGTTGGGCCGAACCGAAACAATCGTCAGGCACGGCCTTTCCGAAATGGCGGTGTATGGTTGTTACTATTTCACGCACCGTGAGCGTGTCCTTCCCCTGTATGTTGTAAATACCGCTTGAAAGCCGTTTGCTGTAAGCCATATCTATCATTCTTGGCACTTCACTCACATGGACATACTGACGGGTTTGGTCACCGGCAGTGAAATGAAGCTCCTCACCATTACGAATCGCATTAATGACGTATGGTATCAAACGTTTAGGGTTTTCACCTGCACCATAGATGGTAGGGATGTAGAAATGCCAATGAGTAAACTCATGGTTATAAGAAGATACAAAACTGCTCAGCATGCGTTTGCTCACAGTATAGTCATTAGGAGCGTTGCAAGTTGACGTAAGCACATCCTCCTCTGTGAAGAAACGTTCTTCATGGGTCTCGCCCATTTCAAATACACTTCCGAAGGTTACAAAGCATCCTTTATAGCAAAGTTCTTTCAACTTATTGCATATTGTAACAGGAGCTGTGACGTTCAGATTATATATAAGATTGAATCCCTCCTTCAGATTTGCCTGGATACCAGCACCAATCGCATAGATAATGATGTCAGAATCAAGCAAACCAGAACAATCCAGTTCTGCATCCATAAGGTTGACATTGTAAAAGTTGTCATACTTATGCAATGTCGGTATGTCAAGACCATACATATCAAGATTCCATCCAGCCTTATTGGCATACTTTGCAATTGCAGTGGAAAGGAATCCGTTTGTTCCTAATATTGATATTTTCATGCTTCAAGAAATTTATTGATTTCCTCCACGCAGAGGTCATACACATATTCTGTTTTATAACGCTTGTACCAATCAGAGGTCAGCGTGGCGCATTGTTTGGCATTAAGTCTTGGTTTCCATCCCAATCGCGTCTTTGCCTTATTGATGTTCAACATCAGCAAATTTGCCTCATGAAGAGCATTGGGGTCTGAAACGTCCCTTAATTTACCAAAGCCAAAGTTGTCAATAATGGCTGATGCCACATCCCATACTGTAAGTACATTATCAGCCTCTGGTCCGAAATTCCAACCTTCACAATATTCCGTTGGACAATCCCACATTTTTTGTGCAAGCAGCATATAACCTGAAAGTGGTTCAAGCACATGTTCCCACGGACGAACTGCCTTTGGAGAACGGATATCAATCACCCTCGTTGTCTCCAAGGCACGTATGCAATCGGGAATAATGCGGTCTTTAGCCCAATCACCACCGCCGATTACATTACCGGCTCTTACTGATGCAAGGCTAACATGATGTTTTTTACCATAATCTGCGGGATTGAAGAAAGAACGTCTCCAACTTTGGATAGCTATCTCGCAAGCTCCTTTCGATGAACTATATGGGTCATAACCACCAAACGGGTCTGTTTCCACATATCCCTTATCCTGTTCACAGTTGTCATAACACTTGTCGGTAGTAATCATTACACCCACTTTTACACTGTCAGTAGCTCGTATGGCTTCCATCACGTTGATTGTTCCCATCACATTAGTCCCGTATGTCTCAACAGGGATTTCATAACTGAGCCTTACCAAAGGCTGGGCTGCAAGATGGAATACTATCTCAGGCTGATACTCAGCAAATATTTCCTTCATTTTTTTTCCGTCTCGTATGTCTGCACGAATGTCAGCTTTAATCTTATCGCCTATTCCAGACAAAACGAAATTGTCCTTGTCTGAATATGGGTCAAGTCCAACACCGATTACTTCTGCTCCAAGTTCATGGAGCCATATAGAGAGCCAAGATCCCTTGAAACCAGTGTGACCTGTCACAAGAACACGTTTGCCCTTATAGAAATTATTAAATATATCTATCATGATTTCAAATGTATTATATATTACCTGTTAATTTGCGGGCCTCTATAGACGGAATAGAGCGTTCCCAGCGTTTCCATGGAGCTTTGTCCTCAGCCAAGAGCTTTTCGAGCATATTTTTTTCCCTGATGTTGTCCATGCACTGCCAGAAACCTTCATGAATATATGACATCAGCTCACCACGGTTGGCAAGTTCTACAAGCGCAGTTTTCTCAAACACACAAGAGTCACCATCTAACAAGTCGAACACTTCTGGTTGGAGCACCATGTAGCCAGCATTGATTGGTGCACCGTCACTTGCATTTTTCTCACGGAACGACTTTACGGCAAAATCACCGCTAATGTCAAGCACCCCTTTATCCTGAGCCATTTTCACTGCTGTCAAAGTAGCAAGTTTACCATGACTTTTATGGAACTCCACCAACTTATCAATCTCCACATCACAAACCCCATCACCGTATGTCATCAAGAACGGCTCATTACCCACATATTTCTGTATACGCTTGAGACGACCTCCTGTCATGGTGTTGTAGCCTGTATCTACAACAGTAACTTTCCAAGGCTCCATATTTGTCTGATGAACAGTCATTTCATCCTTACCGTTGCGATAGTCAAAGGTTACGTCAGAGTTATACAGAAAATAATTGCCAAACCATTCCTTGATGTACTCCTGCTTATAGCCTGCACAAATTATAAACTCGGTATGACCATAATAGGCATACTCTTTCATGATATGCCAAAGTATTGGCATGCCGCCAATCTCAATCATTGGCTTTGGCTTAAACTGGCTTTCCTCGCTGATACGTGAGCCAAAGCCTCCGGCTAAAAGTACTACTTTCATATTGTATTTTTATTCATGTTATTATAAATCATTTCTATCAATCGCTTGCTCTTTTCAGGGTGAACCTTTCTTGCAAAGAAACAATGTGATGCTGTCATCTTTTTAAAATGTTGCTCGGTCAAAACCGCGGGGCTGCCAACTTCTCCTTGATTATCCCAAATAATGAAACGAAGATTGTCGTTGACCACATGGAAGTTGATGTCACTATTAAGAAGAACAGACTGAAAGATTACTTCATCTGGAGCAAATGTATTTTCTGCTATTTTATAGTTCATATGCATAAACTTTAATATCTCCTCTACCGCCATACGGTTGAATGAAAACCACCCCGAGCCTTGATAGTAGTTAGGAAATGGCCATTTCCTCTTGATATGGAACAATTGCTGAGCTTTGACAAAATACTTTTCAATCTGCCGATGCAACATATTCCCCCTATAGTTCAGCTTGTCAAACAAATGAAAATACTGAGTTCGGTTTAGCCCAAGGAGATAGCCTTCTTGAGGCTTCAACATTTGGTCAATGCCATACGACAAATAATTTTTCTCCTTATTCTCATCAAAGAAACAATAAAGTTCTGCCAATGGCTTAATAAGTATGTCTTGTCCTGTAAGCATGTGAAAGAATCCATTGTTCTTATCTTGCATGGAAAAATTCAGCAAGTCAAGCATTGAACGCATCAACGAAGCCCCCCCCCAATGAATTGGTTGGGTATAGATAATATGAACATCCTCATCATGAATATACCGTTCCATAAACCCATTAAAAGCGGAGATACACCGTGGATTAACATGCACGTAAATATTGCTTCTCTCTCCTCGTAGAGATTCTATCAAACTGGAAGCATAATCAGGATTCTGATAGACACCTATAAGAAAAGCGTGCTTCTGTCGTTTTTGTTTCATTTGTTTATCTCGAACCAGTTATAATATTCAACAATTTTGGGAACATTTTCTTACGTGCCCAATACATTGCGTATGTTTTACTTTGTTCTTTTGTAAGAATATTCATTGTTTGTTGATTTTGAAAAGTAAAAATATTATATCCACTAGTTTATATCTGACCAAAGTAAAGAAAAGACGATGTTTTATCCTTAGTAAATGTGAAGGATAACGTCTACAGAAGTCTATAACCTCTGGACAAGCGACAATTTTCTGAGTCTCTTTTCTCATTCTTCTATATCCGTTTTTCGATATATATGCATACTGTTGCGAAATGCAAGCACGTATTTTTAGCAACAAATACCTGTCAAGACGATTTGTAAATTGCCCCTTGGAATATCCTTGCGCCATAAGCCTCTGTGCCATACACTTATATTGATAAAGCTCTCTATCAAATCTGTCCGAGCGATAGGAGCGAGTGAGCGATGTGCCATTATCGCAATAGTAATAGTAACATCCAGGGACAAATCCCACTTTTGTAGCATGTGGCAAAAAGTCTATATGGAACATGATGTCCTCAGCAATGAGTTCACGTTCAGAGACGAATTGCAGTTTATTCTTTCTGATGGTATCCAAAGAATAGATACCCTTCCACATTGAGGAAAGAATCTTCACATCTGAATGATAAGATGGCTCAGAGCCAACCATATCCATCAAGACTTCATCAACAGCATTCCTACCATCACAGATTTGATAGTCCGACTTTTCCTGCCGTTTTCTAATATGATCAGCATTCTTATATATATTATACCCACAAAAACAAGCATCCAATCCATGATTGTGGGCATAGTTATACAAATCCTCAAACATGTGAATATCTACAAAATCATCACTGTCAATGAATGCGACATATTCTCCTCCACATACTTCCAAGCCCGAATTGCGGGCAAAGCCTAATCCACCATTCTTTTTATGTATTACTTTCACATTTGTGTATTTGGCTTTGTAGTCCTCACACAGTTGCGGACAGCGGTCGGGCGACTCGTCATCTACCATTATTATTTCTATCTCCCTCAACGTTTGGTTTAGAAGCGACTGCATACAGCGGTCAAGATAAGCCTCCACGTTGTACATGGGAACGATAATACTTACTTTTATCATATAAAATTAATAAGACGCATTCACCTTCCTTATCTGAACATTTTGACATTTGCGAAATAAAGCAATTAAAATAGCCATGTATGTTAACGGAACATTAAATTCTATTCCCAACGCAGTAGAAAATGTTGTTATTACTAAATAGGCTATTGGAAGAAAAAAAAGATTCTTGTATGTGTGTGTAGCCATAGCAAAAGATGAGCAAATTATAAAGAATAGATAGCTGACACAACCCATAATGCCATATTCTACAATTAATGAGAACCAAATGCTTTCAGCTCCTAATAATAATGGATTTTCTACACTCACAACGTCCCAAATATACATTCTTCCATTTCCCCACCATGGAGACTGATTGAAATACAGCATACATATATCCCATTGCCATTCTCTCATATCTGTTGAGCTTCCACCGCCCTTGTTTGAATTAATAATAGTATCTAAAATATGACTGAGATATGGAATAGAAACTAATAATACAATAAAAAGGAATACGGCAATTAAATAAGAAGATTTTTTCTTAAAGAAAGAACGTAAAGGTAAACAAAGTACAATAAATGCAAATCCAACAAATAAAGCTCTGCTTCCTGAAAACAAGACTAATATAGGTAATGTGCATATTAAAAAAAACAGCAATCGTGATTTAATCCGATAATTAAAGAAATATTTTAAATAAAAAAAGGCAGTGAAAGCAAGTATACTATGTAATGCCATGTGTCCACTTTGCGCAAAAATAGAATTACATCGTTTTAAACCGTAACGAATTTCTGAAGAATCCATAGACCACATATCAAATGAGAATAAGCTTTCCATTACATCATAAAAATAATTATGTCTTAGGATTTGTTCTAGAAACGCAAAAAATACAGCAACAGTGAAAAAAGTTATTAAAACTTTCCATAAAAAATTCATAGCTTTTTGCGTATCCAAACATCTAAGGAATAATATAGGGAATGCAAAATAAACAATCAGGTTTATGATTGTCAGTGCAAAATTACCTTGTTTAACGACAAAATAAGTTGTTATATAGCATAAAGAAATAAATATTATGGATACAATGATTGGACGAGGAAAACAAAGATTGGGCGATGTAGAACTAAATATTTTCTTTTTTAAAAAGAAATATATTAACAGTAAAGCGATAACTAAGGCAGGAAATATTCTTACGCCTGGAATTCCAGTACCCAAATGTGGCATTGCCTGGATAACAATTCCTGTAAAAATTACAGCATTCTTGAAATTTCTTAATGCCCAAAGGCAAATCAAAGCACAAATTATAATTCCCATAGAATGTTAAAAATGTAATATTTCTTATTGTTGCATAGTCTTATATATTAAGAAGACAAATGTGTATAGAGCTTAATACCATAAACTAATTTATTTTACAGTTATACCTGATAAATAATCCCTTTCATAAACAAACATGCTTTTATTAGAAAGTTTTTCCTTAATCCTTTTTACTATAATCGTTGCATTATGATAATGTCGCACTGATTTTTTCCCATTTCTTGCAATCTGCTCGTATTTTTCTTTATCCATCTCTACATTAACTAAAATCTGAGATATATCTGAAGCTGATTTATAAATTAGGCAAGACTCATTTGGCGTAACGGCTATATTTTCAAATGCATAATAAGAACCAATGCATAATAACCCTGTTGACAAAGCATCTAATGCTTTACCTTTAGTTCCCGACCCCACGCTGATGGGTAATATCTGAATATCATATTTTTTAATTTCTTCAATATAATCATCCACCCATGTTTTTTGTTCAACACTGAGGATTGATTTTAATTCAGCTACTATTACGTTCCAGTTTCTACCAATAAACGTAAAATGAAAATTCTTCAGCTTATCTGAATTGTTTTTTAGACTTTTCATCATATCTAATGCATCTGAATATGTATACTGATTGAACGCTCCTGTAATGACGACTTTCAAAACAGGTTTATTCAGATTGATTTCTTTTTCAGCTAATGTAAAATGGGGATGTGGCAGGAAGAATGATTTTCTTGACCCTGTTATTTTTTGAAATAAAATGCAATCTGTTTGTCCGACCAAAGCTATATAATCAGCCAACCTTGCTGCTTCACGCTCTACATACGCTTCAGTTTTTATTCCTTTGACTGTATTATAAAAATAGCGAGGATTATCTGTGGCATATCTATCCGCTATAGCTCTTAAGTGGTGTAACATGAAACAATCAGGCCCAATAACCATCATTTTAAATTTCTTCATTTGCTTCATCACCCGAACTAAATGTATCGGATAAACAATTACTAAATCTGGATTTAGCCTGGTTATTTCTTTTTGTATTCTTTCTGGCAATTTATAGCGGGCAACTGCTGGCATGTCTTTCGGGAAAAACAAAGAAAACAGTCTATATGCTTTTGAATATATAAATAATCTCATCAAGAAACTTCTTGGAGTGATTTTAAAGTGTGGCCCTAAATATTCTTTAGCCTTTGAGATATATTTTTCTGGCACCTTATTTGAATTTGTTGAATATATGAATAATTCATTATTCTTTTTCAATTCTTTAAGTAGATGGAAACCAAGGGCTGAAGGACCGTTAACATTATCCAAAGTAGGTGTATAATCAGTAATAAAAACTATTTTCATAAGTATCTAATCATTATTAAATAATGCTATTCACCAAGAACTCGAACGATTTTTCTGACGCAGTTCTTCAAGACACTGATTAGTGGTAAAGTCTATTTTGCAAAGATTTAGACTACCTGCGTGTCTTTACTTTCTCAAGCATTTCCATTGCCTTACTTTTTAAAAAAATGCGTTCTGACGGTGTGCATCCAAGAGATAAAATGAAGAAAATGGAAGATAAAATGCTGATTATACAGGTCATAAAGAACTTAACAAATGGCGTACATTCAAGTTTAAGATTGATTAACGTCGGTAATATGGGGGACAACAGGCAGACAAACAATATCGGACGAACTACCTGTTTGAAATAATCTTCCTGCCCCATACCTATCATTGGCAAAACTATGTGGAGACGTGCGTACTGTGTGCAAAGTTCAACTACTATGTGAACAACGAAAACATATTCGGGGCGTATCCCCAAAAATTTCAAAAAGATATATGCTATCGGTACGATAGAAAGAAGCATCGATCCTTCTACTATCTGGAACTTTCGAAGATTACCTGTCGCGTGGACGGAAACGTTTATCGGATTTGACAAAGTGTAAAGTAACCCTATTACAAGTATCAGCCTGAGGAACGTCACCGTGTGGTCTGGTACAATACCGAGCCAAAGGTGCAGCACGAATTCCGCTTCAAACATCAACGGCATTACGATGAAGAACAAAATGTAAAACGAGAACTTCGAGCTTTTAACCAACAGACGATGCATGTTGGCAAGGTCGTCCTGTGCATAGCTCTTGGTCAGCTGGGGGTTGAGTGCCATTTGGAAGTTGGAGCAAAACTGCTGGCACACGCCCTGTACCTGCACAGATATGCCACGCGCTGCATTAACCGCAGGACCAAAAAAGATGTTGAGCAGGATATTAAGTCCCTGCGTATAGCCGATAACTGCAAGGTTGCCGTTCATCGTCCAACCAGCAAAAACAAATATTTCACGGAATAGTTTGCCGTCATGCGTCGGTTTCGTGTGCGTCTCTTCGAAGTGGCGCGAACAATAAATGCCATAGACAATGCGGTCAAAAGCCTGAATGCAGAAAATGAGCACGGCGTAAACAATCAGTTTGTCGTAAGGTATAAGCACTAACATGTAAACTATCAACAGTTTAAGCACAGCATCGGCTATCGAAATGTAAGCAAATGCAGACATCCTCTCATGGGCTATGATTGTAGCATTGTAAGGCACGCTGATGACAGCAAGTATAGACGAGAATATTGAAAGCTGGTACACCCACATTGCTGCTGTGGCACGCTCCTGCGGAATGGCAAGCTGCGTTGACATAAACCAAAGACCGAGAGTTTCGCCAACTACAAGTACGATGCCTGCGAGGATGAAGTGTATGCTCAGTATATTACCAAAAGTTTTTTTTATCAATGCCATATCACCTTTTCCAAGGTCGTAGGTGATGTAGCGTGAAGAAGCGGCCCCGAGCGAACCTGTAAGAAAACCGAGCATAGTAATTACCCCTCCAACGACGTTATTGATACCATAATCTACAACTCCCAACGTGTTGAGTATGATGCGTGATGCGTAAAGGTTCACTGCCATCATAAACAACATTCGGAAGTACAGCAGCAACGTGTTCTTGGCTATGCGTCGGTTGTTTGCGGAGGCGTTGGACATATCATTTACAATAAATTTCTCAGTTGGGTTGTACTCGTAGCCACCAGAACCCCTTCCTGTAACGGAGTGGAATAAAATCGTAGTTGGATGCCCATTAAAAGAACACGTAATTGATTGTTATTTTCTATTACAAACATACCATCTTCTGTTAACAATTGACATTTTTCATGTGCAACTAATATATTCTCTGACTGATCAGGCTTTCAGCCTAATTTACCGATATCAACCGTAATGTTCTCCTTTTCGGAATCAGATGAAAGAGAGCCCAAAGCAAATCTAAAAGTTCCATAATTAATTGATTTGGTCAAGTAAAAAAATCCCAAATGTCGCTTACTAAATCGCTCACATCTTCAAATTTATCCTTAAGAATATCAATGGCATCAGATAGTTCACATTTCCCATCTGCATCTCCTAAGGAGTCAATGGAAGTCATCAAGGCTTTGATTTCTCCATTACCTAATGACTCTCCAAGCATGGCTTTCTTGACACAATGCCCGATTATCTTTTTTGCTATAAAGGTACTTATTATCATATGAGTAGTTTAATAGAGATTGTTGTATGTATTCAATTGTAATCTTAGATTTTACAACTTTTATAATGCAAATATGAAAATAGGCTTCGATTCCCGATGAAGCCGCTTTCGTTGACCGATGAAGCCTGCTTCGTTGGCATATGAAGCCGCTTTCTTTTTTTTGATTTTTATAATGCGTATGCAGCCTTTTCCATCTCAGCTTCCAACTGGTGCAGTTCTCGTATGTCGGGGAGGATGGGATTAGCAGTCCGTTCTTGGTGGAGTATATAGAGACGGGCGAAGTCCTCCTGGTATTTGTAGATGCCGAGGGTGGCTGTGCGGAATATGGCTTCAAGCCCCTTGTGCAGTTCGAGATACTGGTGGTCTATGAACCTGTACACATCTGGATTGTATTGTCGCAGCAGTGTCTTGAATGCCTTGTGGCGCAGGACAACCCGTCTGCCGTCGTATTTGTAGCGGGTGTGAATAGCCGGGCGGTATTGTGACAGCAGAACACGGTTGAAGTCCATGGCGCAGAACACCACGAAGAACCACAGGTGGAACAGGAGCAGGTCTTCGGAGGTACAGCCGTCCGAGACAGCCATATCCGTGAAGTTGAGCCAAGCCTGACGGTCGCACGCCAGTTCCTCAAGCAGTACATTGTCGCTTCCATTTATCAACTGGTCTATATAGTCTGTGGAATAGGGGTGCGACTTCATTTCCTCATGCATCTTAGCCGCCATCTCCTCACGTTCCTCCTGTAGCAGTTCTTGTGGTATGAGACCATCAATATGCTGTTGTGTCTTGGGATGCGACAGCAGCTCATCTTCGGTAATAAGTGAGAGCTGGTCTGCCAATTCATCCTTCATGTCGTGCAGCAACTCCCGTGTTGTCTCTGCCGCAGTCTCCCCTGATTCGGGCGAGTGACGGAAGATAATGTGGAACGACTCGTGTAACATGATGAAATACAGTTGTACGAGAAGTTGTCCGTGCGCATCCTCATGCTGTTTCTGCGTGCGGCGGTCGAGACTGAGGCGTTTAATCTCCTGACGGAAAGCGTCCAGATGGCGGCGTGCACCCTCATAGTCATCCAGTTCAAGGAAGGCATGGAACAGGGCATAGTGGCACACCGTTTCTCCGATGTCTGTACCCTCACCCATGGCAAGGTTATATAGCGAGAGGACGGTTTGCACCTTAGGGTTGAAGCGGATGGCGTAGCCTGTCTGCCCGTTGGCGGTCACCGCCTTGCTTTCAGGGAACATGTCGGCTCCGCGAATTATTTCCGAGGCTGCCTGTATGCCATGATAATGGCGGAGCGAACGTGCTATCTGTCCGAATATATGGCTGTAGTCAATATTCATTTTCTGCAAGTTGAATGGTTTGCGAAAGGGTGAGATGAGTACGCTCAAATCCGTATGCCCCGGAGGTATATCGAATGTCAAAGAGTGCGTCTGCACCGATATTGTCATGTATTTTGCGTAGTGCCGCAGCCACGGAGACAGATGCGCCTTGCAGTTGATAGACTGGAGTGGCAGTTTCAGGGTTGCCGTCGAAGTGGCTAACGGTGACACGGCTTAATGTCATGTCCATCTGGTGTATGATGTCCTGCAGCAAGGCAAATTTATCGCGGTCGAATGTCACGGAGAAATTGACGGTGATGGTGTCACCGTTGATTTTGAAAGGTCTGCTCTCACGGCTCTCCCTCTCACGCACCTTCCATTTGTCACGGGCTATGACGCTGTTGATGTGCTCGCGGAGATTATTCACCGAACTGCCCTTTCGTAGATTTGCTGCAATGCCGATAAGGATTTCGATAAAACTTCCTTTGACAACCAACTCGGAGTTGATGCTGCTGACATCAAACAGTTTTGCCACAGCCTCCGCCACCTCATGTGCCTTAGTGGCACGTTGCAGCATACTGAGCGTTTCCTCATATACAGCTTTTTCTTTATCCATGTTGAAGAGCTTTCGATACTCTTCTATATAGTTGTTTTCGTTCATTTCTGTTTGCTTCTTTGAATAAAATACTGAACAGGACAGAATCGTGAGGTCAATGTTTCCGGCAGTTCGGAAATGTTTCAGAGCGGGTATAGGAATGTGGTGGAATCTGGAGTAATTTTGCAAACGTAAACCAGTTACAACGGGTTCTTTGACATTCTGAAACAGCAACCATAGCAAGGTGATACACCTTTATATAATTATTATTTATTGTTTAATCCCTGCCGGGCATAGGCAAAAAACAGCCTGTGTAAATACCAAGTCCCATACCGGCGATGGGCAATCTTTATGATCAATTACAGTGTTTATCTGCTTCCTAATCCGCAGGACAAAGAGGCTGCTCCCAAGGCATACGCCAAGGCGCAGGCATCTGAAGTGATGTCGTTCCGCAACTTTGTACATCACATTTCCGACCATGGCGGTCACAAGCGCGGTGTGGTGAAGGGCGTGCTTTCCGATATGTGCGAGTGTCTTGTGGAGATGCTCCTTGAAGGTAAAAAAGTACAGCTTGACGAACTCGGCGACTTCTGGCTGTCGCTGACCAGCACGGGTGCCGAGAGCTGTCAGGCATTCACGGCTGCCAACATCACAGGCGTGAACATCATTTTCACACCGGGCATGGACTTTGAGAACCTCATTGGCCGTGCCAGCTTCAACCCAGTGGCAAGCCGTGTGGCACAGGCCGCTACTCTGAAAGCAGAGAAGGCCGGAGAGACCACCGTTGACCTTGAGGCAGCAAAGGCTAAGAAACCCAGCAATACCAAAACCGAGACTGGAGGCAACGGCAACACTGATGAGGGAGGAAGCGGACTCTAAACAGCTTAGAGCACTATTGTTGAACGTTAAAAATACGTAGATTATGAGCAAGACAACAAACAAAATCAACTGGGTGAAAGTTCTCGAAGCCATTGTGCAGGCTCTTATTGCCGCACTCACCGCTTTAGGTGTATCATCATGCAAGGCAAACGGAATAATCTGATTGGTGACATGAGAAAGATCACTCTTATTATCGTGCACTGTTCCGCCAACAAGGCGGGCAGTGCCCTTAGAATGGCTGACATTGACCGCTGGCACAGGTCGCTCGGCTGGAACGGATGCGGCTATCATTATGTGATTCCTACGGACGGAACCATTGAGAAGGGACGGCCGGAGGAAATGAAGGGTGCTCACTGCAAGAACCATAACAGCCACTCCATAGGCGTGTGCTATATCGGAGGCCTGGCCGATGACGGCAAGACTCCCAAGGACACACGCACTGAGGCACAGAAGCGTGCGCTGAAACGGTTGCTGGAGGAACTGCATGAGCGTTACCCGAAAGCGTTGATTGTCGGTCATCATGATTTGGATCCTACTAAGGCGTGTCCGTGCTTTGAAGTTACGAATTTTGACTTATGAGTTACGATTTGTCGGCTATGCCGATGTTGAATTAAGAAATTATGAATTGTGCATTACTTTTCAACTTCTTCAAGAAGCTCAATGGGGATTTCCGTGGAAGCATAGCCAAGCATGTTAATACGGATGGCGAGCTTGGTCTTTCCCTTGGGCTCTTGTACGAGATAGCCTTCCATACCTGCGAGGCGTCCGCTCTTTACACGCACCTTGCTGCCAACCTTTAGGCGGGAGGCATCAATGGAGACAGGTGTCTCGGCATCGCCAACCATACGCTGGAAGTCAAGCATCTGGCTATGGGGTATCATTGCGAAGTCTGCCTTGCCGTATTTATCGCGCCGGGTTCTGTCCATCACGAAATGAAGGATGAACTTTGCCTGACATGCTATGGCGTAGCGGACATCCCTGCTACAATGGATAAAGAGGTAACAGGGACATATTTTTCTGTCAACCCAATGTCGTTTACCTGTACTGGGCCACTCATGCAGTTCCCGTTGTACAGGGACATAGGATTCAAGTTTTATATCCTTGTTATTTTCGAACAGCTTTTCGAGCTTGTCCTTACATGCTGTTTCCGTGTTGGGGGTAACTACAGCTATAAACCAGCTGTTTTCTTCCATGGATTTCAGAAATTACGAATTTTGAGTTA
>JAUNSB010000162.1:0-3807 GCA_030539375.1 Prevotella sp. | reverse complement strand
CTTCGTTTGCAAAGACAGTTAACTTCATTGGAAAGGTCACCTGTATTGGTGGATTTTTTCATTTTATTTTGTGTGAAATGAGATTAAACAGCTACTTCATTTTCTATTTTGCGAAAAAATAATGCAGGAATTTTTCAGAATTATATTTACATGTGTTCGTGTCTGTGAGAGTTCTTAACTCTTTGTTTCTTGTCGTGATATTAATGACTGGGGTAATAAAATCATATAAACAGACAAGAAATAGGTAATATTACAATAAATATCCTCCGCCCTAAACAGGCAGAGGATATTTTTTTGCGTACATTGGTGTATTTTGTATTATTGTTAATTATCAGGCGTTGTACGCAGTTTCGCCGTGTTCGTAGATGTCAAGTCCTTCTTCCTCGATACGGGCATCAACTCTCAGGCCGTGAATCATGTCAATACCCTTGAATATAACCAAGCCGCAACCTATGGCCCATGCGCCAACCACAAGGGCACCGAAAAGCTGTGCTCCGAGGAATCCCCAGCCAAAGCCATAGAACAGACCGCCCTCAGTGGCGAACAATCCTGTGCAGAGTGTTCCTACAAAACCGCAGACACCGTGAACTGATGAAGCGCCTACAGGGTCGTCGATGTGGAGAACGTGGTCGATGAACTCAACGGACAGAGGCATTATGATACCGCAGATGAGACCGATGCAGGCTGCTCCGCCTATGCTCACCATGTCACAACCGTCGGTGATGCCAACGAGACCTGCAAGAATACCGTTGAGAGTGAGCGACAAAGATGGTTTGCCATAGCGAATCCAAGAGAAGAACAGAGTTGCAAGTCCGCCGGTGCAGGCTGCCATGTTGGTTGTTGCGAATGTATGTGAGATGGCTATGCGGTTGTCCTCGCCAAAGGCTGCGAGCTGTGAGCCGGGATTGAAGCCAAACCAGCCGAACCATAGTATGAAGACACCGAGAGATGCAAGAGTGAGACTGTGACCTGGAATGGCACGGCTCTTTCCGTCTTTACCATACTTGCCACGGCGCGGACCAAGAATCATAGCGCCAATAAGTGCCAGCCAGCCGCCGCAGGAGTGAACCACTGTTGAGCCTGCAAAGTCATGAAGTGTGTAGCCGAAAGTGTTCATCATGAAGCTACCTTCCTCGCCGTTCATCAGCCAACCGCCGCCCCATGTCCAGTGTCCCTCGATTGGGTAAACCACAAGAGATATGAGCAGTGAGTAGACTATATACATTGAAAACTTGGTGCGCTCTGCCATGGCACCTGATACGATAGTGGCGGCAGTGGCGCAGAACACCGTCTGGAACATAAGGAAACCTTCGATGGGCAGTCCGCCGGGTGCTTCAAGAAAGTCGAGGTTCCCCCATTCAGGCATACCCATAAATCCTGCTCCGCCTGCACCCCACATCACTCCAAAGCCGACGAGCCAGAAGCACACTGAGCCGAGGGTGAAGTCAACAAAGTTTTTAAACAGAATGTTGGCTGTGTTCTTGGTACGTGAGAAACCTGCCTCACACAGCGCGAATCCGGGCTGCATGAAGAATACAAGCATGGCTGCAAGCAGCATCCATACAGTGTTGATTGATACCTCGCTGTCTTTCAGCATTTCAAGTACATTTGCAGGTACCTCTGTCTCTGCCGCAAATGACGTTATAGGAGTAGCAGCCGCTGCAATGGCAAGCGGCATTTTATGTAATATTGTCTTTTTCATTGTAAATTTTGTGTTTGTGTTGTGTATTAAACGATGTGTCGTTATTTCTCTTTTTCGGCGTTGTAAAGTGCAATGTCGCCGCGCTCCTGGGTGCGGATTCTCACTGAGTCCTCCACGGGGATTACGAAAATACGCCCGTCGCCAATCTCACCTGTGTATGCCGACTTCATGATGGCATTGATGGTACGCTCCACATTGATGTTTCGCACCACTGCGCTAATCAATACACGCTCAATGTAGCTCGTGTCGTATTTCACACCACGGTAGATCCTCTCCTGACGCATCTTGCCCACGCCTCTCACGTCATAGTATGAGAACCATTCAATGTCTGCTTCGAGCAATGCTTCTTTCACATCCTCAAATTTTGTCTTCCTGATAATTGCCTCGATTTTTTTCATAATAACATTATTTTTTGTGTTTGTTTCCTTCGGAATCTTAAGATGTTACTCCTTTCCCTAACTTCTTTAACTTCCTTAACTTCTCAAATAATCAAAACGATACACCTGCTGTGAGATACATCTTACCGCTGTTGGGATTTGCCGTCACGGCTGCGAACATCGGAAGCGAGAAACTGTCGGTAATCTTTATATCCTTGCTTGCCTTCAGTGTGACGTTGGTCACTGCAAATCCGTCCACTGGGGTGTCAGGATTGGTGAGATAGGTTGCTGATGATTCGAATGGCACTATACCCACGGCTGCGTCCCAATTGATACCTCCAAGCTTGAACGGTGCTGCCACCTCAAGATATGATGAATAGGCACGCTTGCCGTCAGCCTTATAGTCAGAGCCAGCAAAGTTTGTGTACCAGTTCACCGAGCATACGCCGAAGTCATAACCGAGATTAGCCTCGAACACGTGGGCTGTGCTGTGGGCGCTGTACATAAAATAACGGTCTTTTGCCTCAACGCCCGAAAACCAGTAGTCCGTCACTCCTATGGTAAGCCCGTCGGTAGAGTATGACAATGTGAAGTCAAGCTCTTTAGTGTCGTCGGAGTTTACTATTCCGTAAGAGCCCCATGCTCCAAGCGAAAATCCTTTATACGACACCGATGCTGATGGCTGAAGGGCTCCACTGCCCAAATCTTGTCCACGCCATACATAACCGCTCACAATGTCTGCTCCTACCGAGGCTTCCACGTCATCCTGTGCACTCATGGCAACCGGTGTTGCCATTGCAGCTAAAATTGCTGCGCTTCTAAACAATCTTTTCATAATACCTTTAATTTTTTAATGTGTTTATATTTTGTGTTTGCTGTATTGTCTGCTCTTTGTGTTTGATGTTGCAAAGGTAGCTAACTTTTTGATAAATTAATTTAATATTTTATGTTATTTTGGACGGTTTTTATCTAAAATTATATAAAAGTGCTATTTATTGTGTTTTTGTTGCGGATTGTAAGTAAATCAGGTTAAATAATTCCATTTTGTTATTTCCCGTATTTTTGTAGCAGTTATCCGCTCCTTACACCTTATTATATATATAGGGCGATATTTTTTTGAGATTTGGGGCTCTTCAACTTGCGTTTCCCTCAATTTAAGTAAAAATATGGAAATTTGCGCGATTTTTCTTAAAATCTGTTTACTAATATTGATAATTTTGTTAATAACTGTAAAATATCACACTCTTTGAACGATTTTTCCTTGAAATATTTTGTAGTTTGGAAAAAAGTGCGTACCTTTGCACTCGCTTTTGAGAAATACCTCAGCAATGAGACCTCGGGGCAAGATTAAGAAAGAGTTCTTTGAAAGATTTACATGACAGATAGTAGTAGTACAAGAAGCGAGGTTATTTCTTGTTGGAAACAATGGGACTTGACCTTGGGTAATTGAACGAACCGACAATTCTTTCCACTTTTTATGTGGATGAGAAGATGGTGTTTACTTTAAGCTTCAAATTATGAAGAGGATGGTCATCCGGTCAGACAAACGCAAAGTTCCTGTCCATTTCGTGGACAGACTAAAGATACAATTACGATTTCTGGAGCAGCGAGAGAAATGAGAACTCGCTTTCATTTCCGAGTCGTGACAGAAATCGTATAAAAATCTATTTTTATACAATGTAGAGTTTGATCCTGGCTCAGGATGAACGCTAGCTACAGGCTTAACAC
>JAUNSB010000066.1:0-23625 GCA_030539375.1 Prevotella sp. | reverse complement strand
CTGCTTCCAAACAGTCTTTTGCCTGCTTCCAAACGGGCTTTCACCATCTGGCAAAATAACTCTCACCAACCAACAAAATAAATTTCATCAGTTACGCCCTATTTTTGCCAATCTTACGATGCCACTTTTTCAAGATTTAACTATTATTCTACGGCGTGCTCCGCACTGACACTGCTGCTCTTTGAGCACACACGGCTAACTTTGTATAGAGCACTGAGTTACACGGCATCATCATACGATGATGAACAGGCATCCTTTGGATGACACGGCTCGTTGGCACATAGTGATAGAGACTAAAACAGTGTTAACCCGTAGGGTGCCGTGCCAGCTCGCAAGAGCGCAGTAGATAATTCGTTATTCCCCTATTATTTCCAGCTTTTTTCTGGCAAAATGAAAATTGAACCAAATTGAACCATGAAGTTTTTTGTAAATATTACTACCTTTGTGCTCAAATAGCGTGAAAGTCCGTTTATGCGGAGTGACATACAAAACAACAATACAATAACTAAAAACGACACTATGAAATGTCAAAAATGTGGAACTCCCTTCAAACGAGCCATTATACAAATTTACATGGCAGTTTAAGTGAAGCATTGTATCACACGCAAATGGACTTTGGATTTTGAGAATAAACAATAAAGTAATATGAACAATAACAATTTTAGCACTATGGATGCAAAATCAATCATTTACGCTTTCCTTCAAGCAAACATTCAAACAAATGGTGCAGAATACCATTTTAACATTTTGGAGGAACAGCAGGGAAATATTGTGGAAAATTCTCATACAAACATTCTTATAAGATTGCTGTCATATAGGAATCGTTTTGGCTACATTTTTCTTCAAAGCTTTTGTGATAGATTTCTTGCAAATTTCACGGGGAATATCAATGGCGGCAATATCATTTTTGAAACAGAAAGTCCTTTGTGTGGTACAGCCAATGGGCGAATAGATGGATTGATATATTCAAAAGATGATTTTGCCATCATTATTGAGAACAAGATAAATGGCGCACCTGCGGGGGAAAAACAATTAGAGAAATATATTAAGAGCGTTAGTGAGAATTCCAAAATTTTCAGTCAACAAACAAATAACAAATATGACAGAATATGGGTGGTTTATCTGACCAGAGAAGGAAATGAGAAGCCAGACGACGGTAGTTGTGATTTTTTAACAGATAAAAAACAATTTGGTTGTGCTATGATTGATGGTGAGATAATTGGTGATAGATATGCCGCACTCAGTTATTCTGATGATATTTTGCCTTGGCTAAAGGAGGAAATCATACCAATGTGGCAGGAAGTCAACATTATTTTATATAGTGGACTTATACAATATATTGATTTTCTTGACAGATTAAATATGTCAAACAAAATTGATGTCTATCTTCAGTCTGAAATAAACAAGATAAAGAGTAATTATGATAAAAATCAAATGTTGATAGCGCTAAGTAACGAGGTAAAGAAGATGCTTAAAACAAAAGCACATGGGCAATACAGGGACTTGCTATCTATGCTAAAAAAATCAATAGACAGAATTTATAGAAGTTTAATCGCTGACTTTATCAATGCCTCATGTGATTATTTCGAAGGAAATTATGATAAAGGGAAACGGTTATTTAGCAGCTGCCACGTTAAACATAGCATGGACAACAATTATGTATATTTCACAGATGAAAATTGGCCGGAGACCATTCACTTTGAATGGCGTTCATTAAGCACAATATTATGGGATGAGAAAACAACAAAATGTTATTTATATTTTCATATTGAAGGTAAAGGACTGATGGATTTTTTTAATAATAAGTCAAAGCTATCATTAAAGGGTTATACCAGGACAGGTTATAAAGATAAAATTTCGTATAAAAAAGAAGTTATTTTGAGTAAACCCATACTATGCATGACGTATGATGAATTAAAAAAGGAGCTTATAAGGGTTTATAGTAAAGCAAACATAGCGAATATCGTTAATGAAATCAACAACATAATTAAATATATTTAAATATGGAAAAGAAATATATATCAAACGAATACACAAAAGTTCATACTAATGCAAAAGCTGCATTTATATCTGATGATATTCAGCAAGTTTTAAATGAATATATAGAGACAAAAGATGAAAACTTATTATATAAAATTATTGATGAAAAACCTGCACATACAATAGATGTCATTTATAAAGAGTCAGTAAGAACATATGAGATTGATAAAGAGTCAACCCGTGGAGTAATGTACTATACAGAATATGAAAAATTTGATAAAGATAAAGTATTCTTTAATGTAGTTATAGATGGTATAAAAAATGACTTAAGGGACGATCCTTGGCATTATCCAATAACAGTTTATACAGATAGAGATAACGTCAGGTCCAATTTTATAAGCCATAACTATTTCTATGAACCAGATATATTAGATATATTAATAGATGACAATAATCTTCTAATCAATTTCTATCAAGATATTGATATTCTATGTTCAGAGGACTATTTTAAGCAAGATTTAATTACTGCTTTATATAGAGTAGTTGTCGCTGCATATTGGTACTGGCAAGAAGAAATAGAAATCTTAGAAGAGACAAACGAATGGATGAATGAAATTTGAACCACGAGACTTTAAATAGTAATAGAAACATAAAAAGAGACAGCCGAATCGCTTGAAAGGACATAGGCAATAACTAAAAACATAACGTTATGGGAAATACAAATTGTGGTATCGAAAATACCCGGAGGATGTATGATTTTTTAGTCAATAAAAAAATCAGTAAAACAATTAGTACTCCTAAGGAAAAGGAGGAACAGGCAGAAGTAGTTACAGACAGTAAAGTTATTGAGGATTTGAACGGATAACATCATTAATAAAACAAACGATGGTATGGATTTGTTTGCCGAGATACTTCTATCATCGCCGTTTGGATGCTGTGTGTCTAAGGAATGCGTGAAAAATCTATGTAGTTCCATTATGGATCATGCATTTAGGGACGATAGTGTGTTCGGTCAGTGGACTGTTAAGGATGTGGCCGGCGCAATACGCACAATACTTTCTAAAAAATGTAGTGTGGAAAACTTACTTAAAGCGGCTATTGATGATTACGATAAATTTATACCGGCTAAAAGTTAATTTTGAGTTATAAAATGACACTATGTGGCATTGTTGGAATTAAACAAAACGTATGGGAGATGGTGGCAACGGTTAGTTTACGGTGCCACTTCTTCCTGTTTTTAGAATAATAACAGACAGTGTGATTCTAACAAAAAAAGGTTAAATTGCTTTTAATACATAATAGAATATTTGAAGTAACTTTGTAAATAAATGTCTGCTTGAGAAAGCAGGAACATGCTCAAAAGGAAGAATTTTTATGGAATATAACAAGAAAGACATAGAGAGACTGACGGAGAAGGTGGAGAAGATGGTGGGGATGAAGATTGAACACCCGCGCGACTTCGATTTTCTTAAATGTCAGGTGGAGGGATACACAGGCGAGCAACTTTCGGTGAGCACACTGAAGAGGCTTTGGGGATATGTTCAGGCAGGAAGCGGTCCGAGTTATCACACGCTCGATGTGCTGGCGAGAATGGCGGGCTATACTGGCTGGGATATGTTTGTGAGGTGTGCCGATGGCGACGATGCCAGTTTCCGCCTTGTGAGACGCAAGCTGTTTACCGGTTCGCTGAACTATGGCGACAAGGTACGGCTGATGTGGAATCCCGACCGTGTGGTGACGGTGAGATATGAGGGACAGGATACTTTCACTGTTGTGGAATCCGTAAACAGCAAACTTTGTGCGGGAGATACATTCCACTGTACGCAGTTTGTTGACTATGAGCCTCTCTTCCTGTCGGACTTGCTGCATCCCGGTATGCCTGTCAGTGACTATACATGCGGAAGGAACGGGGGAGTGCTGTGGAGCATTTTGAAATGAAAAGAGGGATGGCTTAAACCTCAGTCCATCTCCACTATCCTGTATTTGCCCCATGACGGTGACTCGCGGTAGAGTGGGGCGGCATTCCTCGGCACGTGGATTGTCACATTGGGATTGCTGAAAAGCGATATCACGTTCTGGGGCACCGGTGAATAGTTGTATACATCGGTCAGCGACTTACAGTCTGCAAAGGCGAGTGTGCCTATTTCTTTGACGTTGGCGGGAATTGTGACGGTGCGCAGCGACTTGCAGTTCCAGAAAACACCACGCCCTATAGTCTTCAGTGACTTCGGCAAACTTACATTTTTCAGTTTCGGGCATATCCCGAATGCGTCGTATTCTATCGTCTCGATGCCTTCGGGTATGTAGAGGTCAGTCACTTCAATCTGACTGAAACATTCACTCGGAATTACCTTGAGATTTTTTGAGAGTCGCAGGTTGTTTACTGCCGTGCATCCCCAGAATGCGGTGTGCCCGATGGAGGTCACGTTGTCGGGAATGTCGATGAATGCGAGCTTTACGCAGTCCTTGAATGATGCCACACCAATGTGCTTAAGCGTGGCAGGCATGCCGATGCTTACAATCTTTGTGCCGGAGAAGGCACTGTCGCCTATTTCTACCACCTGGTATTGCTTGTTGTTGTATGACGCATAAGAGTGGATATAGATGTTGCTGAGTTTTGTGTTGGCGGAGAGCCGTTTCACTCTGCATGTTGCGCTGTCTTCTGAAATTACTTCATACAGCACATCACAGTCTCCCATGAAAACGGCTGGGGGAGTGTAACGTTTGCCGTTGCCGAGAGTGATAAGCAGAATGACTGCTGCTGCCATGGCTGTAAGTGCGGCAATGGGGAGATAACGGTTTTGGGGAGCGGGCTGCAACACTGCCACAGCTTCGGCTGCTGTTTGCCAGCGTCTTGTCTTGTCCTGTTTCAGACAGCGTGTCACTACCTTGCGTATATCACGGTGAAGCTTAAAATTCCTGCCGTCCGAGAGGCGGTGCTGGATGTAAGTCACAATTTTTCCTACGGAGTATAAGTCGGCACGTGCGTCAATGTCATTGGTGAGGTTGAGAACCTCGGGGGCGGCAAACTCCTCGGTGGTGCCGATGTTCGTAGGCCATGTGTCGGAATAGCACATGCCGAGGTCAATGATGCGCACGTCGCTGTTCACACGTGTCATCATTATATTGCCGGGCTTCAGGTCGAGATGTATAATCTGGCATTGGTGTATGGCGTCAAGTGCTGACAGGAGCTGCACGAGGAAACGCCGCAGATTGTCCTGGCGGCGGAAGTAGTCGGGGTGGCGGGTAATGAAATTGTCAAGCGTCTCGCCGTCGATGTAATCCATCTTGATGTAACATTCTGCGGGAGTGTCGGCAAACGACAGATAGTTTACGATATACGGTGTCTGTTTCGACACAACCCTTCCCGTCTCGTATTCCTTGCGGAGCGAGGCGCGCAGAGTCTTGTCTTCGTTGCAGTCTTGGCGGACAGCCTTTTTCATTATAGCCTTCTCTCCTTCAACCACGCGTGTCAGCCTGAAACCGCTTGTCTCTATAATTAGGGTTCCGGGTGCAGTGGCGCATGGCAGGAATGTCGACGATTCGATAGTCACGTTTTCAGTTTTTAGCATTGTTCTGTCAAAAGCCATAGTACAAAGGTACTAAAAGGCAACGACATGGCAAAACTTTTCACCAAGTTTTTGCAAAGAATGGGTGAAAAAGGTCCAACTATTCATTGTTTCCGTTATTAGAGTCCTAAATGGCTGTGCTGTTCCTGTCGCTTGCCGGTATTGCTGAAGTGACAGCCATAAAAAACATTAAATTATTTACTTTATATTTTGTTTTTTATTTACTTTTTTGTAACTTTGCAACAAATAATATTTTATTCTTTTGTTGGCAAATAATTTATATATGAACAATATAATAGCATTTAGTATTTTAAGTCCAAGTGAGACGGCATTACAGATAGCAGCAAGGGTGAAGACCCGTAGACTGGAATTGAACCTGACACAAGAAGGGTTGGCTACAAGAGCTGGAATGAAGTTTGCCACGTACCGTAGATTTGAACAGACAGGAGAGATTTCGTTGAGAGGATTGCTTCAGGTGGGGTTTGCACTGAATGCGATGTCCGATTTTAATGCTCTTTTTGCACAAAAGAAATACCAGTCACTTGATGATGTGCTGAACGAACAACAGGTTATACGTAAAAGAGGAAAGAAAAATGAATAGCATAATCATTGCTTGACCGTCTCGCATTAGTAGGTTCTACGGGAAGAGGTGCATTGGAGTTCCAGCCCGACAGGAGTGTTGTGGCACAACATGAATATGCAGATTTTGAGAAACTGGCATTAGAGGCTGAGCGGATTCTCGACAGTGAGGATTATACGGGAGATGGTATCGAAGAGTTTCAGAATAGGGGTGGTTCTCCCGGTGGTGCCCGTCCTAAGATATTCACCCGGTATGGCGGAAAGGAATGGCTGGTGAAGTTTTGTGCAAAAAGAGATTCCCGACGGATAGGAGTAGAAGAATACAGATATTCGCTTCTCGCAAAGGAATGTGGGATTGATATGCCGGAAACGCGACTTTTCGAGGATAGATTTTTCGGTGTGGAGCGTTTTGACCGAACTCCTGACGGCAAGCTTCATGTTGCAAGTATGGCAGGACTTATTGGTGCGGATTACCGCCTGCCAAGTATTGATTATCTGCATATATTCAAGGTTTGCGCAGCACTGACTCATAACATGGCGGAGATGTGGAAGGCATACCGTCTGATGGTTTTCAATTATCTGATAGACAATAAGGATGACCATGCCAAGAATTTCTCATTTATATATCGTGACAATGGCTGGCACCTCGCACCGGCATACGACTTGCTGCCCAGTGACGGTATTAACGGATTCCGCACCACATCCGTCAATGACAGTATAGAACCATCCCGAAAGGATCTTATTGCAGTTGCTTTAAAGGTTGGATTGGATAAGAAAGATGCTGAAGATATTTATGAGAATATAGCAGATATAGTGAGTAAACGTGGAGTGCCACATAGGATGTGACGTTGGCACGTTTTCTGCAGTTCTGTCCGAATGTTTGTTGATATAAAAACTGTTCTGCATTAAAAAAGTGCCAATATTGGCAGAAATTTAATGCAGAATTTGTATAAACAAACAAAAATCATTATCTTTGTAGCGTAAAAAAGTGCCAATATTGGCAGAAATTTAATGCAGGTATATGGAAATAAAAAGAAACAGGTATCTTCAGCAGTTGATAGAAAGCCGTAGAAACGGCTTTGTCAAAGTAGTGACGGGAATCCGCAGGTGTGGAAAATCATACCTGTTGAACGTTTTATTCTATAACTATCTGCTGGAAAATGGTGTGGCTGATGACCATATCATTCGTGTTGACCTTGAAGACCGTATGAACAAGGAGCTGAGAGACCCGGATGTGATGCTACATTATGTTCATGACAGGATTAAGGATAATGAACTTTACTACATTATCATAGACGAGGTTCAGCTGATGGACGAGTTTGTTGATGTGCTGAACAGTTTCCGGCATATTGACAATGCTGATACATACGTGACAGGCAGTAACTCTCATTTCCTTTCGTCGGATATTCCAACTGAGTTTCGTGGAAGAGGTGAAACAATTCATGTGAATCCGCTTTCATTTGCAGAGTTCTATTCAGCCAAAGGCGGTGACAAACAGGATGCCTGGCGTGAGTATTATACCTATGGAGGGCTTCCGCTCATTCAATCTTTTGAGACAGAAGAAAAGAAGATAAACTATTTGAAAAATTTGTTTGAGACTGTTTATCTGGCGGATATTATAGAGAGGCATAAAATAAAGAACGAGCATGAGATGCGTGAGTTACTGCTCATCATGGCATCGTCTATAGGTTCTCCATGCAATCCCACAAAACTATCGAATACTTTCAAGAGCGTGAAGAATGTGAATATTGGCAGTCAGACCATCTCCAATTATCTCAAATACTTGTCGGAATCGTTTCTTTTGAATAAATCTATACGCTATGACATAAAAGGTAAGAAATATATAAACACTCTTTCAAAGTATTATTTTTCGGATATAGGTTTGCGGAATGCTATTCTTGATATGCGCCAACAAGAGGAAACGCATATCATGGAGAATGTCATATACAACGAACTGATTGTCCGTGGGTATAGTGTTGATGTCGGGATGGTTGAGATAAAAAAACAGGATAAAGACGGAAAATGGGTTCGTATTCAGCTTGAAGTGGATTTTATTGCAAGTCGCGGCAGCAAGAAGTATTATGTACAGTCTGCCTTCTCTATACCTGATAGGGAAAAGGAGATACAGGAATCACGCTCTCTGATGAATATTAATGATTCTTTCAAGAAGATTATAATAGTCAAAGACCATATCATGCCACGGCGTAATGAAGAGGGAATACTCACCATTGGGTTATTTGATTTCCTGCTCAAGGAAGATTGTTTAGACCTGTAGGGGGTATTGGTATTGTTTTGTCCCGATTGCCCAGTCACATAATAGGGCAATCGGGACAAAACATGGAAAATGGAGCAAAAATTAAAAAATTTTATGTGTCATAATCGTTGTTTCTTTGATGTATAGGCTGTATTATTTTATCTCCTCTTATTTCTTTTGTAATTTTTAATCCACCAGATTTGCGAATGGGCGTCTATTGTCGTGCTGTTCTTTAAATTGTTCAATCATTTCTTTTTCAACATCGCGAGGCTCCTTCTCAATCTCGTCCGATTGTTCTTCGCTTTCACTGGACTTCTGTTCTTTCTCTGTTATTTTCCAGCAGACAACAAGATTATCGGAATCTTTTAATTGCCAGATTAAACGACCGCCCCAATGTCCGACTGCTTTTCCGCTGCCAAATTTCATATATTGTTCAAGGCGGCTTTGCAGTGTTGCCGTTGATGTTGTACTTCCTGCTTTTCCTATATACAATATCTGTGTCCCGTCTACCCAGTTGCTTTCTAATTCTTGTATTGTAACATTAGGATTTTTATGTTTATAATTTCCTCCGGTCCCTTTTTCTAAGAATTCCTTTTGCATATCATTGGGACGAAGAACAATGTAAACTCCACGTTTCAGTGGAACACTTTTGCAGCTGTTTTTTAACTCTCTTATGGTTTTAAATCCAATAAAACCATTTTCTTTTAATGTTTTTACTTCTTCTGTATTCATTTGATTAGACTGATAAATAAATGATCGTTGATTTTTGTCTTATTAAAATATTTAGAATATTGATTTACCCTTGCGCTTATTTGACTTGTGGGAATAATATCTTTATTTCCTCTTTCATATAGCTTCTGTCTGTTTATCTCGTCTGCTATTTCCCGAGAGGTCATACATTCCTTTGTACTCTCTTTCAGTACTTTAATCATAGCTTCGTGTAATTTCATTTTCTTTTTCCTTTCTTTTCCCGCCTCGCTTTAGCTCCTGTCAGTTTGGCTTGTTAATATTTAGTTTTAGTTATACAGAAAGTGTGGAGCCGTCTGTTTATCTCTCTGGAGGTTCTGGTAAAACCTTATGGACGTATAAACAGTGCCCCACACTTGTGTATTTCCTGCAGCAGTAAGCCGCATGGAAATAACAAGTGATGAGAGCGATTGTCTATCCTCGTCCTTTTTGAAATTTACCAGATTTCCAGAGACGGATAAAAGCAATGCACCTTCATCAAATAAGTCTGTCCCGAAGGACTTCATGGTGCAAATATAAATATTTTTTTCCATATAGACAAATTTTGTGGGGCTTTTTTGGTAAAAATGTGCTTTCACGGTAGATTTTATACCGATATATAGCTTTAATACCTTCACGAATTGCGTTTTAATGCCTCTTCGTAAATTTTGCGTATGCGTTCACGGAGATGCTGCGGGCGTATCACTTCCAAGGAGTTGCTGCGCGAGAGCAGTTCCATTACGAAGTCGTTGGTGATGCGCAGCCGCAGCGAGATGCGAAACTCATTGTCGTTGTCGGCAAGTACCTTTTGCGAACTGTGTATCGGGGCAGACTTTATGAAACGCCCGTCAAGAGGACTGTAGCGCAGTTCGATGTCCTCGATGGGCATTGTCGGGTCGTTCCATATTCCGTAGCAGTCTTTGAACAGCTCCGTAACATCTATATCCATGTTGCGGTTGAAGCGAGCCTGCTCCAATATCTCCAGATGGCGTATGCGGTCCACGCCGTAGGTCTTCATTACCGCACCGTCGTAGGCGAGCAGATACCATCTTTGGTTTGACTCCTTCAGATAGTGCGGCTTCACCTCAACCTGCATCGTAGCGTTGTCCTTGCGGTAGTTTACGTATTCAAACCTTACGGGGTGCGTCTCCTTGATGGCTTTGGTAAGGGGAATGAGCCATTCGCTGTATAACGGTCGGTGATGTTCCGCTAAGATGTATGATGACAGATAGGTGTCGCGGTCGATGGCGTTCAGTAGGTCGAAGTTCATAATCAGCTCGTTGATTCTTTCTTTATACCTGCCGTGGTCTTCTTCTATGAAATAGCCCTGTCCTGTGCGGTTGTAGGATATATAGATGTGAAATAGCTCGCCAATGTCCTGTATGTCGCGTTGCAATGTCCTTTTCACAATCGGAGTGTAGCCGTAGCGTTCCGTCATCTTTTCGTTGACGTAACCCATCAGCTCGTCTTGGGAAACGAATTTCCCTGCTGCCATTCTGATTCTGTTGAGTATCAGCAGCATTCTGCGTATTCCTTCTATTTGTTTGCTCATAGTCGTTTATTTTTTGCAAAGGTACGCAATCTTGGCGACAAAACGTGTCGCTGGGAAAAGTTTTTTGCAGAAAATCACTCTACGGTCAATGGGATGACATACCCAAGAATGCCGGTCTTGCTCCAGTGGTGTTCAGCCGTGGGCGTACCGCCGTCTTTTAATGTGTAATAGTAGAAGCCGTCGCATTGGAACTCGTAGAGCGGAACTGTGCCTTTTACTTGTGATGAATAAATATAGCCAATTAAAAGAGAAGTGTCGGGCTGGGGAGTACCATTTTGCCCGGTCACGAGTCGGGATGTTTTTCCTTCTGTAACGGAATAAAGCGGAATATGCCCGTTGTTCTGTGTAAGGTATACGGCACATACTCCTCCTTGTGTGTCGGATGTGGGAGTTGTGGAATATTTGTATTGCCCGCCTTCATACGATTGCAGCAGGACCGCCGTCTTTTCCATCCTGAGCTTATGGGCTTGGATATATTGATCGGAGGCGCGTTTCACTGCAAGGGCTTTATCTTTGTCGGAAATAAATTCATAGATGGGCTTGGGATCATCAGGGAAATCCAGCAGGGCACCGTTCTCGGTGGTGCATTGTTCATTCAGCCAGGCATTGAACTCGTCTGTGGTGGGATGAGCTGACAGCAGCGAAGTGTTTCCTCCTTCCAGGGTTATGCGCAGTGCCCCGTTGCTGCGCATTGTGTTTAGAGGACTGCGATCGCCTGATACTCCTATATATAGCGGCAACTGTGTCTTTTGCATTGCCCTAATAGCAGAGTATTGGCAAACCATGTCAGCAGACGGTCCATGGTCTCCACCAATATGTAGGGGCGGAAAGGCAGCTGTGCGATAGAGTCCGCTGATGTGTATTCCTGTAGATGCGGCAGTAATCACGTGTGTACCATATTTCGATATGATGTCCTGCGGTTTCATTGTTTTTATGTCACTCAGAAACTCATCGCAGAACACCTGCTCGGGGTGGTTGTTGATTAAATGGTTCATGAGCAGCAGACGGTGGATGTAGAGTCTGATGTTGGTGTTGATGTATGTAAATGAAAAGCAGGAAGAATGGGCGATGTCGGAGCTAAACCATGAATCGTTGCTTATATTAGCCTGCAGGGTGGACGGCATCTGGTCTGCAGTGATAAAAGTATTCACGTCGCTATATGATGATGTGCCTTGCATTATGATGTAATAGTCGTCTCCAAGTGCTTCCATCTTCTCAATGTCTACGATTGGATCCTTAACAGCCTTATGGCTGAGATAGGGCGCGCAGACATCATAGCCCGCACCTATTATCTGCTTGGTGATGACGGGGCTGATTTCTATTGTCACCGTATCTTCGGGCGTGTCGAGAGCTATGTGGTCTAATGCCGGATTGGGGCAAACGGGGAGTTCTGCAGGTGTGTCGCTGTCGGAGCATGCGCCGACAAGTGTCAATAGCATAATCGCAAGAAGTGAAGTGGAAAACTGTTTCATATATTCTCTTGTTGTTTTATTTTTTTGCAAAGGTACAAAAAATAATGGATACCCAATAAGGTTTTAACATATTAATTTGTTTAGTGAGAAATAAATCCTGCTCTTTTGCCCGTATATTCTTATTAAAGTTTCTTTTGCATGTACCAATAAAAGACAAAATGCGTGTGGTTTCGTTAATTTCGCAACGTTTTGTATAACAAGTGTTTAAAATGGCGTGAAAATGATTTAATTAGTTGCGAAAAACTATAAAAGTTGTGGCTGTTTCAGATTTTGTTTGTACTTTTGCCCCCGTAAGTTTTGCAGTGAGGTTTAGTCATAAAAACAAAAGGATGGATGAAAAAAATATATAATGCTTAAGTTGTATTATGCCACTAATGATAGTTTCACCGGTGATTTTATATTAACCAAATTAAAAATTAAAGGCTTATGAAAAAGAATGGTATTGTGCAGATGATTCTCGCTTTAGTAATGGTTACAGTAAGCGGGTGTGAAAATGACAATTGTTGTGAGGAGTGCAACAACAATGAGCAGAAAGTGGAACTGAGTGTGTTGCCGACGCTGTCCATGACACGGAGTATAATAAGCGGAACAGATGCGTCGGTGCTGGGCAGCATTGCCGTGTATGCCTCAGGAAATGGTTATGTGGGCGACAGTAAGGCCGTGTATTCGTATGCAAACTCGATGTGGAGCAATAACGGTGCTAACAAGATTCTGCTTTCCAACGAGCCTGCCGTCATCACGGCTCACTATCCGTCGAGCGCTACAGCCACGAGCGGTGCCATTGGCGTGAGCACATTGAGCAGTGGCAGCGTAAATGTGTCTACGGGTGATGCCTCAACAATCTATGGTGATGCGGGGGAGACTGACTATATGTGGGCTGCGGTGACAAATGTTGCGGGAGCTGCGGTGAATACAACCAACAGGAATCCGTCGGTGAACCTCACAATGAATCACGCTCTTTCACGGGTTAGCTTCAGGGTATACAAGGATGCGTCTTATAGCGGCACAGGCAATTTGACAAAGATTGAGCTGCAAAACGTAGGCGCCGCCACAACTCTGAATAAGGGGACAAATCCGACCTTGAACATTGCAAACGGAACGATAACGATGAATGCGGCATCAGCAGCCTCATACACACGTAATGTTACAGGCTATAGTGTGGGAACTGCGGCTGCTTCTGCCAAGGCTGTGTCGGTGATTGTATTTCCGGCTGAGGACATTGTTGCTAATTCCATAAAGGTGACAATGACGGTAGACGGCGTGGAATACACCACCATGGTCCCAGCACCTGAGAGCGGCAGCTGGCTTGCCGGCATAAACTATCTTTATACGGCGAAGCTGAGCGGAACGGATCTCGTGATAAGCAGCAATAATATTCTGCTGACAGACTGGAACAGCATAACCGTAAGCGGAGAACTGGCTTTACAATAATTCAACGTCTGAAGTCTTGATTATGAACAGTAGGTATGATATACTTATTCCCGTTTTAATGGCAGTTGTGCTCCTCGCTGCAGGTTGCAGCGGGGAGACAACCGCCGATTTTGAAGAGGAGGATGTGCGGGCGTTTGTTCCTGCGGTAAATTCTGTAGAGTTTGGAGCGTTCCCCTATAGCAGTGTCGGATTCTATATTACAGGAGAGACCGTAAATACAGTATATCCCGGCGCACCTGCAAATGGCGGTGTTCTAAATAAGGTGAACGGAGTCTGGAAAACCACTCCCACGACCAAGGTCAGCAATACGAGGGGGCGGCTCTATGCGTGGTATCCGTCGGGGCTGGCACTTACTCCCGACATGACCGGAGGAAATCATACCGTGCCTGTTTCAGTACCAGCCTCGCAGACTTCAGTTGGTGCAGTACAGCAATCGGCTACCGACTATCTCTATGGCTCAGGCAGTGACGCTGTGGCCTCATCCACTCCTGTCGTTGTTGGCACAAATGTTGTGCCTAACTCCACAATATACATGCAACACGCCATGGCACAGGTGGTGTTTAATGTGAAGTATGATGCCCGTGACGCTTCGGACAACAACTATGTAAAGAAAATTACGCTCACGACTCCGAATGCCCTGTTTTTCGTGGGCAACGGCACAATGAAAGTTGCCGACGGAACTTTGTCGGGACTGGGAAGAAGCAGTGTCTTGTCGTTTGCCCCTGTTGCGGGTAATGAGCAGTCTGTGGGAGAAACGCCCGCCACTGTTGCAAGCGGACTTGTGGCACCGCTTGATGTGACACCTGTTGTGACACTTACGGTGGTGATGGGGCAAAAGGGCAAGGACACTAAAGACCGCACTTATACGCTTACATCATCAGCTATTAATGTGAAGTGGGAGCGTGGAAGATGCTATATCTATAATCTTAAACTTGGAAATACCGTGACTGTAAGTCAGACAACCGTGGCATGGAGCGCGGTTAGTTCCAGCACTACGGTGAGCACAAAGGAACGCGGCATAGGGAGTTTCGCAGAATTTACCGCATTTGCCAAGAGCTGGAACGAGAATGGCGATCAGGGTGACAAGAATGCTGAGTTTTATAAAGACTATGGATGGGAGGAGATTGACGGGAACGGCAATAAGGTATTTACTATAAAGTTAATCAAGTCGTTTCCTGTGACAGCCACAGTACTCGATGCCATATTCTGGCAGCCTGTGGGCAGTGTAGAAAAACCGCTGAACATACCTTTTGACGGGCAGGGATGGACAATTTATATAGATCTTACAGGTATTATTGGCACAACAGCCCCAATTGCCAGGCTCTCAGGCTCCTATGCGGGAATTATTGGCTACACCAGGAAGGACATACGCAATGTGTGTGTGGTGAATGGCGGACTGTCGGGATTGGGCAGCATCGTGACATCCACGCTTAAATATGTTGATGCGCAATATGGCGGAATGCTGGCGGGCAGGGTTGACGGAAACATCGTAAACTGCACCGTGGAGCTTAACGATATGAACCTTAACAATATAGCCGCCCTTCAGACAAATCCCATGTATTTTGGCGGAATGGTGGGATATTGCAAGGGCTCAATAAGCAACTCTGCCGTTTATGCTTCTCTCGGGCATGGTCTGGACATCGGATTTTTAAAAGCAAGCAATGGCAGCAGCATGGGTGGACTGGCAGGTAAGGTTGAGGGCGACATCAACAACTGCTATACCCGTGTCACCAAACTGTACAATCTTGCGCTTACTCCCAAGCCTACTGCCGGAGCTTTGGCTGGGAGCTGTCTGGGAACCGTAAAGAACAGTCATTACATCTCGGGCTATACGGTGACCAACTGTACAGAATCGGCATCGGCAGGCACAGCCCGTGCTGACTTTACCGGACTTGGCAGTGCTCTCAACACAGTGGCTACGGCAAACAGCTGGGAACAGTGGACGGAGAAAACTACAGGCAGTGGAACTACTGCTAAGGTAGAGAAGGTGTATCAGTTTAAATATAGAAAACCAGATTGAAAATGCAGAGACACAAATCAAATATGGCAGGCTTTATGTCAGCTGAAGTTAGCTTGTGCATTATTGCTGCAATAATGCTGTCTGGATGTGCGGACGAGCAGGATGCATTTATTGAAAATGCCCCGCAGGACTATAGTGTTACGGCTTCCGTGGCAAGTGTAGATGTGACGACAAGGATGGCTGACAGTAACAGTCAGACTGTTTTCCAGACAGGTGATACGATAGTTGTGTCTGTGCCGGGGGGAACAGTCTCTTCATATTGTTATGTATATACGGGAACCGGTAATGTTTTCCGGCCGGCAACGGGTAACTACGGATTGTGGAAGAAGATGGCAGAAACAACAAGTGCGGTGACGGTGGGGGCGTGGTACGGCGGATCAGGTTTTGTGCCTGCCGCAGGTGCCTCCGTTACCGCATCTGCCGATCAGAGCACCATTAGCAAGTACTTAAAAAACATTTATATGTCGGCTGTTACTGCAGTTGACGACCCTGTGATTTGCAAAAGCTTGAACTTTGCGTTTTCCCACCTGATGGCATGCCTGAATATAAGCGTGACCATAAGTGATGCAGGTGTTGCAGGCAAAGACGTGATGGGAGCTGGAGCCGTGCTGGTAAATGTAAAAAACACAGCTGTGCTGAATACAGACACGGGCAAAGGGTATAAGCTGGTGACTGGCAGCGGCAAGGTGAACCTGAAGATGCGCAGCGAGTGGAATGAGCAGAATCCGTATAAGATAAACTTCAAGTGCCTACTTCCGCCACAAACTCTTCCTTCAGGTCAAAAGATAGAGTTGACACTCGGTAACGGCAAGTCATACGTATGCACGTTGAACGACGGTGCGACAGTCCTGACTGCTGGATATATCACAACTTTACCTGTGAACATATTGCCTTGAAGTATATTATTGGGGCACATTAACCCTGCTGGCTCCTTTTATAAATAATTGCGCTTCCGAACAACTGAAAAAGCTGTTTATAAAATAGATTTTTAATATTTTTTGTCGGAGGACAATTAAAGATGAATCTGCAAAAACAACAAAACAGAGCAGACATGAGAGCCAGCCCTGTTTTGTTATGTGATAAATTCGGTTTACGCCTAAATTTTATATACCTTTATTTATACAGCGGACCGTAGTTCTGGCAGGCACGGTAGTCCTGTCCCTCCTTGTCCATGCCGAATGCGTTCCATGCGGCAGGACGGAAGATGTCGGCGTCATTCACATTGTGCATGCACACAGGAATGCGGAGCATAGATGCAAGTGTGATGAGGTCGGCACCGATATGTCCGTAAGAAATTGCGCCGTGGTTGGCACCCCAGTTGTTCATCACGCTATACACATCCTTGAAGGCATCCTTTGTCGGGTCAAGACGCGGCACAAACCATGTTGTGGGCCATGTCGGGTCGGTGCGCATGTTGATGTGGTTGAAAATCTCAGGATCAACATCGGCGCTCCATCCCTCGGCAATCTGAAGCACAGGACCGAGTCCCTTCACAAGGTTAAGGCGAGCCATGGTCATTGGCATGCCGCCCTTGGTGAGGAACTGGCTTGAGAAGCCTCCGCCACGGAAATAGTCACGGTCGGCAGGACACCACTGAGTGGCGGCAAGACAAGCCTCGATGTCGCTCTGGGTCATGTCGTATGACGGTTTCATCACAGGATTTCCCTCTGCATCGGTGCATGCTCCGGTGGCATCGAGACAAGTTGCACCAGAGTTGATGAGGTGAATCATGCCATTCTCGGCAATGCCGCTAAGAGCCTTGCCCGTGGTACGCTTAACAGCCTCGGGGCTCCAGTATGTACGCACGTCGGAGAACATCTGCGCCTTGTTGGTGAGCAGGTGCATGAGCATCATTGTGACACCGTTCATGGCATCGTCCTCAGTAGCGAGCACGCCAGCCTCACGGGCACCGTTCCAGTCGAACGATGAGCAGATGAGAGCCTCAGCAAAGTCACCGTTTGGCTTCCAGTCGGTCCACTGACGCTGTCCCTGGAAACCGCCGGCAATGGCATTGTGACCCAGAGCTTCCTCCTTGAAACCAAGCTCGCGCAGTTTAGGATTACCGTGCATGAGGTCCTTGATGATAATCATCATCTTAACCACAAACTCCCAGTCGGCATCCTTCTCCTCACGGGTCTTTGTCTTTTCAGGACGGTTTTTGTCAAAGCCCTCGTTGGGCATACAGTATTTCTTTGTCCATGCCATAGCCTTCTCAAACTCCTCGGGGTCGTAGATGCCAAGGTCCATACGGCGCAGCAGCTCCACCTCGTCAACATACTCGTTGCGCATGCCGAGATACTCCTGGAAGAAGTTCGGATCGATGATTGAGCCTGCGATACCCATACAGGTGGTACCGATGGCAAGATAGCTCTTGCCGCGCATTACAGCTGTTGCCTGTGCGGCACGGGCAAAGCGAAGCAGTTTTTCTGCAACATCTGCAGGGATGGTATTGTCAGGCAGGTCCTGCACATCGTGTCCATAGATGCCGAATGCAGGCAAGCCTTTCTGGGCATGGGCGGCAAGCACGGCTGCAAGATAGACAGCTCCAGGACGCTCAGTGCCGTTAAATCCCCACACAGCCTTAGGCCAGTTGGGGTGCATGTCCATAGTCTCAGAGCCGTAGCACCAGCAAGGAGTAACGCTTATGGTAGAGCCTACACCAGCCAGCTCAAACTGCTCGGCACAGCGTGCAGCCTCAGCCACACGGCCGATAGTGCCGTCGAACACCACACACTCAACGGGACTGCCGTCACCGTTCTTCACATTCTCACTGATGAGCTTTGCCACTGCGTGTGCCAAACCCATCGTTTTCTCTTCGAGGCTCTCGCGTATGCCTCCCTGACGTCCGTCAATGATGGGACGGATACCAATTTTAGGATATTTACTCATTTGTTTTAATGTTTTTATTATAGTTGTTTTATTTTTGTTTATACTCAAGGCAGTCGGTCATGCAGAACATACGTTCCATCAACTTCCATTTCTCTGCCGAGGCAGCTCCCGGCTCTGCCAGCTGAAAATTCGCCATATAGTCTTCCCATTCCTGCTGGCGCTCAAGGGTGGCAAGACGTCCGAAGGCTGTATCCCAGTCGAAGTCAAGAGGTGTCTCTACTATCATAAACAGAGTGCGCTCATGGATGTAAATCTCCATCTGGAGAATGCCCACTTCCTTCATTCCGCGTGGAATCTCCTGCCATACGTTCTGTGGCTCATGACGGCGGCGATACTCCTTTATCAGTTCTGCGTCATCGCGCAAAAGCATTGTTTGACAGTAACGCTTCACAGGCTGCGCCCACTGCTGCTGGGCATAACCATTTTTTAATGTTTCATTGACTTCGTCGAACTTACGTTTCTTCATCTTTAACCTTTCATTTTATAAGCCACTCTAAATCCATAGACGGTAATCACCACAAAACAGATGAACGGCAGGATGAACGACACGTTGACGTAGGGAAGTCCGAGGAAAGTGGCGCCATCACTACCAAGGTCAATGATAGTACCCTGAACAGGGGTGAGCACGCTACCGCCGAGAATCGACATTATGAGTCCGGCAGCACCAAACTTGGCATCATCGCCCATACCCTCAAGGGCAATGCCATAGATGGTGGGGAACATCAGCGACATACATGCCGAGACGGCAATGAGGAAATACATTCCCTTTATGTCGGTGGATGTAATCACTCCTACCACTGCGCAACCTGCAACGATGGACAACACCATGAGCAGCTTGCCGGCAGAAATATAGCGCAGGAAGAATGTGCACACAAAACGGCTGGTGCAGAACAGCGCCATGGCAATGATGTTGACCATCTGCGAGATGGTGGCGGCATTCTGCTCCGACAGCAATCCGCCAGCTGCTATCTCGCGTGTTATGCTCTCAGCCGTCGCGGGGTGCAGCACGCTGAGAATATCACGGGCAAAGGTCATCAGACCATTGTTGATGGCAGTGGCATCGTGAGTAAAGAGATATTTGCCATATTGAATGATGAAAGTCCAGCACATTATCTGTGCCCCGACATAGAAGAACTGTGCCACCACTCCCTCACGGTAACGCGGCAGAGAGAAGATGCGCTTCAATGTAGGCACGAAATCAATGTTGGTGTTTGCGTCCCCGTTTTTAGGCATCTTTGCGAAATATATCACGGCAAACATCACGACAATCACTATACCTATCACAAGATAGGGGGCAATCAGTGTGGTGAGGTCTGCCTCACGTATTGCCTCCAGCTCCGCCCCCGTGGCTGTGGTATATTCCTTAGTATCGTGCAGGTTTGCCTGAATAAACACCATTGCCGTGAACATTCCGCAAAGCGAGCCCATGGGGTTGAAGCTCTGCGCCATGTTCAGGCGGCGTGTTGCTGTCTCCTCAGTACCCATGGAAAGGATATATGGGTTGCAGCTGGTTTCAAGAAACGACAGTCCGCAGGTGAGGATGAAATATGCAAGCAGGAACACGGGGAACACTCCTATTGCCTTGGCAGGGAAAAACAGGAATGCGCCCAGGGCATACAGTCCCAAACCCATGAGCACACCGCTCTTATAGGAATATTTGCGTATGAACATGGCAGCAGGGAAAGCCATGGCGAAATAGCCGCCATAGAAAGCCAGCTGCACAAGCGAGCCCTCAGCGGTGCTCATCTGAAATATTCGCGAGAAAGCCTCAACCATCGGATTGGTAATGTCGTTGGCAAAGCCCCATAGCGCGAAACAGAATGTTACAAGGACAAAGGGCAGGAAATAGCTCACTCCGTCTTTGCTGAATAACGATTGTTTCATTTTAGTGTTTAGTTTTAAGTATTATTTTTTAGTTTGGAATGTGAAGTTTTTACTCACTCATATTCTTAATGTACGGCAAGTTCACCAGATTCTCAAAGCCATAGAAGCGCCTTGCGTTTTCACCAAGGAACAGTTCCTTTTCGTGGTCGGTAAGTTCCGTGCTCTTGGTCACGAAGTCGTATGACATCTTATAGGTTATGGCGCAGATGGTGCGCGGATAGTCGCTGCCCCACATCAGTTTCTCCACGCCCACCGTGTCGACGGCATGACGTATTGAGCGGATGGCTGTCGGGAAGGGGTAGAACTCGCTGTTATAGAGCCATGTTATGCCGCCGCTCTCTATCATCACGTTCTTGTTGCGGGCAAGCAGAAGGTTCTCCTCGAAGTTCTCCATCGTAACGTTAGCGAAATGTGAGATGGCAATCTTCATGTCGGGACATTCCTGAATAACCTCGCGCATCTCGGCAGTCTGCGACGGGTCAGCGTCAAGGTCGATGCACAGCATGATGCCGTTGCGCTCCATCTCATGGAACATCGCCATCATCTCATCGCCTGTGAGCGACACCCTTCCGTCAGGAGTGTTCAGACGGTGTCCTGGTATCTTTATTGCCTTCCATCCTCCGTCAATAAGCTCCTTTGCATGAGGAAGGAAACCGGGACGACGGAACTCACACATTCCCGTAACGAAGAAACGGTCGGGATAACGGGTAATGACATCCTTCAGGTAGTCGTTCTGGTTGCCGTCGATAAACTCCTGCACAATGACAGCCGCCGACACCTGGGCATAGTCCATGTTGGCAAGAAACACCTCGGCACTGTTGCGCCCGTCAATCATAAACGGCGGAAGCATCTGCACCTCCTCATCAAAGAATATGGAACGGCCGCGGTCGATGGTACGTATTACCTTACCATCGATCACGGTGTCCTGACGCAGCCACAAATGGGCGTGGGCATCTATTATCTTCATGCGCGTACCTTATTATATATATTAGAACTCAACAAGTATTCTGAACACCTTGCCGGGATTCTTGTCCCAATACTCCATTGTCTCCTGTGTCTCCTCTGGCTTCACTATCTTGGTGATAAGCTCGTCGGCAGGACACTTGCCACTCTGCATATAACGTATCACAGCACGGAAATCATTAGGCATGGCATTGCGCGAGCCACGGATGTCAAGCTCCTTCTGAACGAAGAAACGTGTGGCAAACGACACGTCGGTCTTGGCATAGCCTATGCAGACCACACGGCCTGTGAAGCACACTGTGTCGATGGCAGCCACGTATGTTGCGGGAGCTCCCACAGCCTCAACCACAACATCGGCACCACAGCCATTGTTGAGCTTCTTAACGGCCTCAGCCACATTCTCCTTACCGCTGTTCACTGTATATTTGGCACCAATGCGCTTTGCCAGCTCCAACTTCTCGTCGTCAAGGTCAACGGCTATCACCGTAGCGCCACGCAGGGCAGCCCTCACTATGGCACCACATCCAATCATGCCGCAGCCAAACACCACCACAACATCAATGTCGGTAACCTGAGCACGGTCAACAGCATGGAATCCCACCGACATAGGCTCTATCAGGGCACAGTCGCGTGGCGAAATGCCCGTAGCGGGAATCACCTTCTGCCAAGGCACCTTTATGTATTCCATCATGGCTCCGTCGCGCTGCACACCCATTGTCTCGTTGTGCTCGCAGGCGTTCACCCTGCCGTTGCGGCACGATGAGCAGTTGTTGCAGTTTGTATATGGATTGACTGTCACCACCATGTCCTTTACAAGATTGGCTGGCACGTCCTCTCCACACTCCACGATAGTGGCTCCAATCTCGTGACCGGGAATAACACCTCCGTCCTTTGCCAGCACGTTACCGCCACGGAAAGTGTTAAGGTCACTGCCGCAGAAACCCACATAGTTCAACTTCAGCAGCACCTCGCCTGCCTTTACCTTCTCCGGAGCATCCATCTCAACGGTCTTGATGCTCCCCTTCTCTGTTATCTTTAATGCTTTCATATCTTTTGTTTTAATGAAGAATGAAGAGTGAAGAATTTTTAAGAATTAGCCCAACTCACACGCATTTGGTCGCCGATAATCTCACGCACCTTTGCCACAATCTCAGCAGGAGCCTCGCACTCCTCCACCCACTGCACATTCTTCCTTACATTGTCGGGATTGGCACTGCTGAACAATGTTGTGGTGACTCTCGGATTACCCACGCTGTACTGCATTGCGAGCTTCTCTATAGGATAGCCCACCTCGTTGCAATACTCTGCCGCACGCTTGCACACCTCAACCAAAGGTTTGGGAGCAGGATGCCAGTCGGGCACACCACGCTGCGACAGCAGTCCCATGCTCAGCGGCGAGGCATTGATTACACCTATGCCACGCTCCTCGAAATAGTCCAGATAGTCGGCAATGGCATCGTCGTTAAGACAATAATGGCAGAAGCAAAGTACACTCTCCACGGTGCCCGGCGCCACATGGTCTATTACATATTTTATGTTTGGCAGCTGCAGGTCGGTGATTCCCACATGGCTCACCACACCTTTCTGTTTCAGCTCCACCAGTGCAGGCAGTGTCTCCTCCACAATCATGTCGAGTGAGTAGAAACGGTCGGCAAACTCAATGTCGTGTACATTGATGAGGTCGATATGGTCGATGTTAAGACGCTCCATACTCTCATACACACTGTCGGTGACGCGCTTGGCTGAATAGTCCCATGTGTTCTTTCCGTCCTTGCCATATCTGCCAACCTTGGTTGAAAGATAGTACTTTGAGCGGTCGATATTCTTCAACGCCTTGCCCAGCACGGTCTCAGCCTTGTAGTGTCCGTAATACGGCGACACATCGATGAAGTTCATACCACAGTCAATGGCAGTATACACCGCATCCACGGCGCGCCCCTCATCGATATTGTGAAACACTCCACCCAACGAGGATGCACCGAAACTGAGAGCGGAGACTTTCATGCCAGTCTTTCCAATTTCCCTGTATTCCATATTTTAGAAAATTTGTTTAGTAGTTATATCTTGTTTGGACTTAAATCCAGTGCAAAAGTAGCAATAAAAAATGACAACGCCAAAAAATAATTGGATTTTTAGCAATAATAAAACTTTTCCTTAAATCTCACGCACAACATTTTTGTGCATGATGCACTATAATTTTCATTATGTTTTGAGTAAAACATAACAAAAACGATGCAAAAATCTCTGGCTTAAGAGGGTGTGTCATAAACCTGTGACATGCCCTCTTTTGTGTAATTTATGGCATA
>JAUNSB010000161.1:0-3830 GCA_030539375.1 Prevotella sp. | reverse complement strand
TATGCCATAAATTACACAAAAGAGGGCATGTCACAGGTTTATGACACACCCTCCTTTTAAAAAGCATAATCACTGCCTTTTAGTTATGGCTAACTTATAACGTAGCACTAATCAAACTCGCCAGTGTAACTGTCGATGTCATTGTGTGGGCTAACCCTGTACTCGACGCCGCTTGTGCATATCATCTGCTGCGGCTCCACCTCTATCACCGCCATCTCTGGCTTCACGTATGTTTTCTTTATTGCTGTCATGTCGTTTTTTGTTTTTATCATGTTTTTTATTTCACAATCATCTTCTTGCCGTTCTTTATCACCACGCCCTTGTAGCTGCTGCCAACACGCTGCCCCTGCAGGTTGTACACGGGAGCATCCGTGCTGCCGTCGGCACTGCTTCCGGCAGTGCTTATTCCTGTGGTGCCGTTGCCGTCGAGTCTCACCGACAGGCGTGCCGCAGCGGCGGCAGGCAGCTTCAGATAGGCACGGTTTGGATTAACCGCAGCGTTCGCCCCCGCACGCCTGAACTGACCTTGTGCCCAGCCATAGTAGATGCCTTTGTCTGCATCGTCGGCGGTGAATGTCTTTTTGGTGTACACTCCGTACAGTCCCGTTTCCTCACCTTCAATGATGTCTGCGGGCAGGCTGGCAAGGGCGGTATTGCCCGTAAATGTCACCTTGCCTGTTGTCGACGGCATAAACAGATAAGCGGTGTTTGCCTCTGTCATTTCCTCTGTCACTTTCTTGAACACCACATCCGTGCCGTCATAGCTGTCATATCTGTAGAACGTTCCGCCTTCATTTGATGCGGAGACGGCAAACGGCAGGCAGACGGTTGACATGTTTCCTTCCGTAAACTGGCGTACAAACGATGTGCCTGCGGAAGTAACCATGTAGTTCTCATCTCTCCATAGGCCTTCTATTGTTTCGGAGTCATCCGGTACTTTTATTATCATTTGATGTCCTTTAATGTCTTCATAAACAAAGTCTGCAAATTCTTTGAGATATCCGGTACAATTGCTTAAATCCAATATCTCCAATTTGGGGCACTTATATAAAAATTGATTTCCATTATAACGTTCCATTTTGAGCATGTAGAAGTTTCTGATATCAAGGGATGTCAGGCTGCTGCAACCGTTGAACATATTACTGATAGTTGTCACATTTTCTGTTCTGAAGCTGCTGAGGTTAAGGGATGTCAGACTGCTGCATCCGTAAAACATACCCTCCATATTCGTAACCTTTGAGGTGTTGAAACTCCTAAGGTCAAGCGAAGTCAGACTGCTGCAATTGGAAAACATGTACGACATATTCGTCACGTTTGACGTATTCAGGTTTTCTATGCCTTTTATTTCCTTAAGATTGCTGAAACCAGAAAACCATATTCCGCAACTGTTCGGCTGAATGTTCTTGAAATTTTTCTCGAACACCACCGTTGACACATCACTGCACAATTTACTCCATCCGGGCTCTTCCGTAGTGTTTATCACGGCATCTTCTTTCCAACGGTTGTTGTCGGCAAGCGTGACTTCATATCCGTCAATGGTGATTGTTGAGCCGTTGGTTAATTCCTCCATCGCGCAGCGCATGAAATGCAGGGACTGGTTGTCTGCGCAATATACCACGCATGGTGTTGAAATAAACGGCCTGACACCGCAATTCGTATACATGCCCGTTGTAGTCGTACTATTGTTAATGACAAAACCATCACTTCTGTAAATGTTTTTCATACTACTGCAGTTACGGAACATATAGTTCATGTACTGTACGTTTGATGTATTGAAACTGGTCAAATCGAGCTCGGTCAGGCTGCTGCAACCGTCGAACATAGAATACATGTTCTCTACTTTTGATGTATTGAAGTTGCTCAAATTAATCGACTCAAGCTTACTGCACCCTTCGAACATACTCCTCATTTCAGTTACGTTTGATGTATCGAAGCTGCTCAAATCAAGCTCGGCCAGGTTGCTGCACCCCTTGAACATGTAATTCATGCTCTCCGCACTTGAAGTTTTCAGATTTTCTATACCACTGATAGATGACAATTTTGTGAATCCCTCAAACCAATTTGTAAGCCTTTTTGGGGGCGCATATCTGAAAGATTCTTCAAACACAACGCTTTCTATACTTGATTTATAATCATTCCATGGGGGGTAGTAGATGTGTTCGTCACGTAGCCCCACACTTTTGTTACTGTCTGTTCGTTGTGCGTGTCTCCTACATTAATTGAATTCAAGAAATAAAGGGTTTTGTTTCCCTCACAATACACGGCTTTTGCCACCGCCCCTTGCGCTTTTAGTGTGTTGCCCGTTGCCATGAACAGCATCATAACAACCAATAGAAATTTGTTTCTCATTTTTTTTATCTAAATTTTAAAAGTTTTGTTTCCCGCATTCAGTGTTACTTTCCCGCTTTTGCCCCTTGATCCGCAAGCCCGTCAGCCCCGCAATGAGGGCGCATTGGGGCTGAAACCGCAAATGTGCGTGCAAAGTTAAGCAAAAAAACTGAAACGGCAGTGACAAATCATTAATTTCTTGTGACAAATCGTTAACTTTTTGTGACAAAAAGATAAATTTGCTTGTATTATATCGGTGGAAACTTGTAGGGAATGGTGGCAACGGTTGGTTTACGGTGCCACTTTTTCCTGTTTTTGCCAATCTTACGGTACCACTTTTTCAGGATTTAACTATTTTTACGGTGCCACTTTTTTGTAATTTGAGCTTTTTTCTATACCTTTGCAGAAGAAAAGCATCGCCTCAGCAATTTAGAACAAGTTCTATTGCGTTTGGCTTGCATTTTCCTTGCACCCAAAGAAAACGTTATGACACAATATTATTGGCAGCGTCTGGAAAAGGGGGCGCAGTCGGAAATTGATTATGTCATAGAGCAAAATCAGCATATTATACCGGTTGAAGTAAAAGCCGGCACCCGTGGCTCTATGCAGAGTCTCAGAATATTTATGAACTTGAAACATCCGTCTTTCGGCATACGCACATGTCTGGAAAACTTTGGCTGTTATGACAATATAAAGGTCGTTCCACTTTATGCCATCAGCTTCGCAGTCACCACCTAAATTGACGTTAATTCGGTGAATTTTATCTTTTGGAATTAATATATAAAGATATTCAGACAAGTATCCTAAGATACTTTGTGATTTATCTTAGGATACTTTGCCATTTATCTTAACATACTTGGAAATACACCACGACACTACGGGTATTGGCAGAACTCCAACAATAATCAATTCGTGCCTTTGTTGTGAAATTTATTTAACAACGGTTTGAATGATGAATACACTAACATGCAATAACCACTTTTAGCTAAAAATATTGCGAATATCATATAAATGCCTGTTGGCTAACCTAATAGGACGAATTCGGTGTCATAGAAGGAATAAGGCACAATTGGAGTTTCCACCAGTTCCGCAACTTCCGCAAGGTTGGTGGTGGTGGTGGAAACGTGATGTAAAATCCCGATAATAATTTACAAATCTTATTTTTTCTACTGCGTGCTCTGCACTGACACTGCTGCTCTTTGAGCATACACGGCTTTCTTTAGTGTTCAGTGTTTAAGGTTTGGTGTTGAGCCACACGGCATTAAGCAAGCAGTGTCATCCCGCAGGGTGCCGTGTCAGCTCGCAAGAGCGCAGTGGATAAATATTAGTTCGCAAACTCATCAGTTTTAACAATGCTGCAGAACCACAAATGTATAAGTGCTCAATATATTGGTCATTACTAACGGATGCGACATCACTTCTGACATAGCGAAAAATGCCGGAAATGGAGTTTCCGCAAGGTTGGTGGAAATGGTGGAAATGGTGGAAACTGGAATTTTTAT
>JAUNSB010000160.1:0-3837 GCA_030539375.1 Prevotella sp. | reverse complement strand
ATAAAAGGGCAAGTATCTTAGGATAAATGGCAAAGTATCTTATATTGTCGTATTTATTGCGGAACTTTAGTAAAGTTCATTACCCAACCGCGGTTATAATTCAGTTATAACTGATGTCACAACCGCAAGCATGTAAAAAATTGCGCAATTTCCTTCTTAAAAATTCTTGATTCTCAACTTTATTTATTAACTTTGTAGCCGAATTACTACTGATAGATAAAATATTATAGTGGTGTATGGCAAAGAAACAAATAAAAGAAAAGAGTATAGAGGAAACACTTTGGGAATCTGCAAATAAATTGCGAGGTTCTGTGGAGCCGTCGGAATACAAGCACGTCGTTTTGAGCTTAATATTTCTGAAATATGCGAACGACCGCTTTGAGGAACGACGCAACGAGTTGATTGCAGACGGCAAAGAAACGTTTGTTAAGCAAGCTGTATTCTATAATGCCAAGAATGTGTTTTATCTTAATGAGGTCAGCCGGTGGAGCTATATCATGGAGAATGCAAAGCAGAATGATATTGCCATCAAGATAGACGCGGCTCTTGCTACTGTAGAGAAAGATAATCCGACATTAAAAGGTGCACTTCCCAGTAATTATTATTCAGGTCTTGGACTTGACCGTACAAAACTTGCGGCATTGCTTGACGAGATAAATAAGATAGACACGCTGAAAGACCCGGAACACGATCTTATCGGACGGGTATATGAATATTTCCTTGCTAAATTCGCCATTGCTGAGGGTAAGGGTAAAGGAGAGTATTATACACCTAAAACTATTGTGAATCTTATAGCCGAGATGATTCAACCTTACCGCGGTAAGATTTATGACCCGTGTTGCGGTTCGGGTGGCATGTTCGTACAGAGCATGAAGTTCATTGAGGCACATCATGGCAATAAGAAAGATATTTCTGTTTACGGACAGGAATATACCAACACCACCTATAAACTGGCGAAAATGAACCTTGCCATCCGTGGCATAGCCAACAACCTGGGTGAATTGGCAGCCGACACTTTCCATAACGACCAGCATAAGAATCTGAAAGCGGATTTCATTATGGCAAATCCTCCTTTCAATCAAAAATCATGGCGTGCAGATAACGAATTGAAGGATGACCCGCGTTGGCTTGGATATGATGTTCCACCAACAAGCAATGCCAATTACGGTTGGATTCTGAATATTGTTTCCAAAATGTCTTCCAATGGTATGGCTGGATTTCTTCTTGCCAATGGAGCTTTGAGTGGTGACGGTACGGAGCTGAATATCCGCCGTCGTCTGCTTGAAAATCATTTAGTAGAGGCTATTGTTATATTGCCGCGAAATATGTTCTATTCCACTGACATCAGTGTGACGCTTTGGATATTGGCTGCCAACAGAAAGGCACGGACGGTGGACCAAAACGGCGAACTTGTGAGATACCGTAACCGCGAGAATGAGGTTCTTTTCATTGACTTGCGCCAATGGGGTGAACCGTTCGAAAAGAAATACATCCAATTCTCAAAGGAACAGATTACACAGATAGCCCAGAACTTCCACAACTGGCAACAGGTAGGATACGAACATACATACAAGAACATCCCGGAGTATTGCTATTCCGCCACGTTGGAGGAGATTGCGCAGAAGGGCTGGTCGCTCGTGCCAAGCAAATACATCGAGTTCAAGAATCGTGACGAAGGCATTGACTTCGACACAAAGATGAATCAACTGCAAGGCGAGATGCAAGAACTCTTGAAGCAGGAAGAGGAGAGCAAGAAGGAACTATTGAAACTCTTTAAGGATTTGGGGTATGGAATTGAATAAGCAAATGACGACAGATATCCATTCTGCTGATTATCGCCAATGGATTATTGAACTGAAAGAGCGTATCCGCCAGAGTCAAATTAAGGCTGCGGTAAAGGTAAATAGTGAACTGCTGCATCTGTATTGGCAGATGGGAAGTGACATTGTTGCAAAGCAGAAAAACGCCCAATGGGGAGATGGCTTCCTTAAACAGCTTAGTAAGGATTTGACGGTGGAGTTTCCTGAAATTAAAGGCTTCTCGTATAGAAATCTAAAAAGCATAAGACAATGGTATCTCTTTTATAACCAAGAAAATATAATTGGGAAACAAACTGTTTCCCAATTTGAACAAACATTCTTTTCTATTCCGTGGGGACACCATATTCTGATAATGCAACGTTGTAAGGAAATGGATATGGCTCTGTTCTATATCCAGCAGACCATGGAGAATAACTGGAGCCGTACTGTGCTTGATTGGCAGATAGACAGCAAATTGTATGAAAGACAAGGAAAAGCTATCAGCAATTTCTCGCGGACATTACCCATACCGCAAAGTGATTTGGCACAGCAAATAACAAAAGACCCTTATGTAATAGACTTGATGGGAATAAGGCAGGATATGGAAGAGCGTGAAATAGAAAGTTTCCTTGATACACATATCTCACGTTTCCTTTTGGAACTTGGCAAAGGTTTCACCTTCTATGGCCGGCAGGTTCAGTTGAAGGTTGGTAATGACAGTTTTTATGTCGATTTACTATTCTATCATGTCCGCCTGCATTGTTATGTCGTCGTAGAACTGAAAGCCGTGAAGTTCAAGCCGGAACATGTGGGGCAGCTCAATTTTTATGTCACGGCAGTAGATAATCAAATGCGTACAGAGGGGGATAATCCCACAATCGGTCTGCTGATATGCAAAGAGAAAAACGATGTAGTCGCCGAATATACATTACGTGGCATTGATACACCTATAGGTATTTCATCAATGCAGATTTATGAGCAACTGACATCCGAGTTCAAGAGCGCATTGCCTACAATCGAAGAGATAGAAAGGGAACTTAGCGATGAGGAATGACTATAAGCGTTTGGGCGATTATATCCGGCTGGTGGATGTGCGTAATCGGGAGTTGCTGGTTACGAAGTTGCTTGGTGTAAGTATATCCAAAGAATTTATGCCATCTATAGCTAATACTATCGGAACGGATATGTCTGCTTACAAGATAGTTAAACAGGGACAGTTTGCTTATGGTCCTGTAACATCTCGTAACGGAGATAAAGTGTCTATTGCCTTACTTGAAACGGAAGATGAAGCTATAATATCACAAGCATATACTGTTTTTGAAGTGATAGATAAACAAAAGCTTATACCAGAATATCTTAAGATGTGGTTCCGTCGTCCAGAATTCGACCGTTATGCACGTTTCCATTCACATGGCAGTGCGCGTGAGGTATTCGATTGGGACGAAATGTGTAATGTTATGCTCCCTATCCCTTCCCTTGAACGCCAACAAGAAATAGTTGCGGAATACGAAACTCTAACCCGTCGTATCCGTCTCAACGAACAAATGATTTCCAAACTCGAAGAAACAGCCCAAACTATCTATCATAAGATGTTTGTGGATGGTATTGATAAGGAAAATCTGCCAGAAGGGTGGAGAATAGGGATATTAGAGGATATTGCAGACATAACAATGGGACAATCACCCAATGGTGATAGTTATAACAATGCAGGTAATGGAGAAATTTTCTATCAGGGACGCACTGATTATGGTGTTAGATACCCTGCTATAAGAATGTACACAACAGAACCAACAAGAATGGCAAAATTAGGTGATATTCTTTTAAGCGTTCGTGCACCTGTTGGAGATTTAAATATAGCACCTGCTGATTGTTGCATAGGTAGAGGTCTTGCTGCAATTCGTAGTAAAATCAAATGTAATTCTTATATATTTTATTTATTGAAAACGAAAGAATCTGATTTTAATATTTCAAATGATGATGGAACGGTGTTTGGAAGTATCACAAAGTGCGATTTATATAATTTGCAGATAATGATTCC
>JAUNSB010000065.1:0-23766 GCA_030539375.1 Prevotella sp. | reverse complement strand
GACCCCAAGGAGTGGACCGTGGCGAAGAACATCACCAACGTTCACCTCAGCTCACGAGCTACGGGCGAGTTCTCCATCGCCAACCTCAAGGACGCAAGCCTCGTGGAGAGCCCCGACTACAGGAGCCCGCGACGCAACGAGGAGGAGCCAGGAAGCACCGGCACCGGCGGTGACAGCACCGACACCGGAGGCAGCGGACTGTAAAACACTCCTCACTAAACACTAAACACTCAACACTATGAAGAAAGAAACCTGGAAGAAAGTAATTAACGTCGTAATCACTGTGCTGACAACCATACTCGGCTGTTTCGCAGTACAAAGCTGCGTGTGACTATGATTACATACACATTTCCCATTATTATCGGCGGCGAGGAAGAGGTGCTCAACGAGCGCTCTCTCCTCACCGGGGTGGAGGGCGGCATGATGATGAGCGGCGCCGATGCCGTGCGCTTCATCGTCGTCCACTGCTCCGCCACACGCGCCGACCGCAACTACACCGTGGAACAGATGATGCGCGACCACAAGGCGCGCGGCTTCCGCACAGTGGGCTACCACTTCTACATACGCAAGAGCGGAGAGGTGACCCAGCACCGCAAGCTCCTCGAAGTGGGAGCACACGCCAAGGGCTTCAACCGCTGCAGCATCGGAGTGTGCTACGAGGGCGGGCTTGATGCCGCAGGTCGTCCTGCCGACACGCGCACCGAAGAGCAGCGCACCATGCTCCACGAACTGCTGCAGAAGCTCCACCGGCTGTTCCCCAAAGCATACATCGTGGGGCACAACGAGCTGCCCGGAGTCACCAAGGCTTGCCCCTGCTTCTCCTGCGGCGAGTACTGCTACCTCATGCCGTGAGTGATTTTGAACAGTAATGTCCGGTTCATTTCTTGGCATTACTGTTCAAAAAAACAAAACTCCCCGGGCAATGTCGCCCCGGGGAGTATAGCTGTTCTACATGCGCCGAGTTTCACTCAAACTCGCCTTCATAATAATCATACTCCGTGTCCGCCCTTTTGCGGCTGAAGGTCTGGTTTTCGCCCCCCGGGCTTGTGCAGATCATCTGCTGCATGTCCACCTCTATCACCGTCATCTGCGGCTTCACGTATTTTCTCTTTGTCTCTGTCATGTCCTTTATCTTTTTTTAAAAATCATTACTCTCTCTCCGGGGCCCTTACTCTCCCCGAAGCCCTATCGTTCTCTCCCCGAAGTCCTCACTTCACAATCATCTTCTTGCCGTTCTTTATCACCACGCCCTTGTAGCTGCCGCTCACGCGCTGCCCCTGGAGGCTATACGCCGGCGCCTCCGTGCCACTGTTGGCGCCGCTTTTGGCGGTGCCCTTTTCCTTCTCCGTCGCTGCCTCTATCCCCGTGGCTCCGCCGTCAAGCTCCACCGACAGGCGCGCCGGGGCAGGGCTGCCGCCGGTAGTCTCTTTCGGCAGCCTTATGTAAGCCCGGCAGGCAGCCACGCTCGCACCCGCTCCCGCTCTGCGGAATTCGCCGCCGGCCCAGCCGTAGCAAGAGCCTTCATCGGCTTCCTCCTGAGTGAACACCTTTTTCTTGTAAACGCCGAAGAAACAGCCGTCTTCGGCATTGCCCGCCGTTGTTGCGTTTACATCGCCCGATGTCACTATCTCCGTCACCTCGCCGTCTGGTATAAACAGATAAGGCTTGTTTGCATTAGTTGCGCTAACCTTTTTAAACTTCACATTGCCGCTGCCGCTGTCATATCCGCTGTATTCATAGAACGTGCCGTAGTCGGCGGTGTTCTCCACTGCAAACGGCAGGCAGACGGTCTGTGCCTTGCCTGCTGCGAATGTGCGCACGAACGTAATCTTGTTTGCATAAAAAGAATATGGGATGTTCAGTGATGTGAGGTTGCTGGCATCAATCACGAACTCCTCGCAGGTCCCGCCCTCAGCAACTATATTCTTATTGGTTTCTGGCTTCTCCATTCTTTCTGGAATGAATATCACAGGATTGCTTGCTGCAGGAAGTAGCCCGATTATTTTAGTAATATCTCCTGCTTTTGTAACTTTTGATAAATCCAGCAGCTTCAGGTTGGTGCAGCTGTCAAACATATTGTTAAAATAATCCGCACTTTCCATCTTTGTCATATCAAAGCAGCCGAGGGTGAGCGTAGTCAGTTTTTCGCATCCTTGAAACATACTATACGCATATTTCACATTTGATGTTTTGAAGCTGCTGAGGTCGAGCGATTCCAGCTTGCTGCAGTCCATAAACATATTACTCATATTATCTACCTTTGATGTGTCGAAGCTGCTGCTGAGGGTAAGCGACTCCATACTGCTGCAGTCCATAAACATATTATTCATATCCATCACCTTTGATGTGTTGAATTTGCTGAGGTCAAGTGTAGTCAGTCCGCTGCAGCCGTAAAACATATACATCATATCCGTCACGTTTGATGTGTCGAAGCTGCTGAGGTCAAGCGATTTCAGGCTGCTGCATTCCCTAAACATATAACTCATATCTGTCACACTTGATGTGTTCAGATTTTCAATGCCTACTATTTCTGCAAGACTTGTAAAACCCTCAAACCAGTTATTACATTTCTTGACCTTAACAGCCTTGAAACTTTCCTCAAACACAACTTCGGTGATTTTGGAGAACATACTAAATTCTAAGCTAGTTGCAGGGGCTTGCCATCCACAAGACCAATCATCTGTTATTTCCCAATGATAGGTTGCTGTTAGTTTTATTGAAGTGGTAGTACCGTTTATTGTGACATCAACAGTTTTTTCTTTTTCTCCACCTTCTACAGTCTTTTCGGTAGCAGTTGTGTACACAAAGTGCATAGAGTAGGTTGTACCGCCTTCATTTGGACACAAAACCGCATAGGCAGTTTCACCTTCCGCCCAGATTTTCCCCGTAGCCATGACCAACAGTGCCATGACTGCAAATAGAATTTTCTTTCCCATAAATTTTCTTATTATCTTGTTAGTTTTATTTATTCACAGATGTTAGCTTCTGCAAAGATAATAAAAAATATGGGTAATACACTACCCCCCCATTAGTCCGCACGAAAATATTGAAAATTTAACTTTATAGCCAGCGTTTTAACATGATTTTAGATACATCGGACGCAAAACGCCCGCAACGGAGCACAAAATCCTCCCCTTCCTTATTTTCTGTTTTTATTTCTGCAATGTACGTATTTCCTCCACCGACAATCCCGTAAGCTCTGACACCGTGGCGATGTCCAAGCCTTTTGCGAGCATAGAGAGAACTATTTGTGTACGCCCCTGCTCGATGCCTTCGGCACGCCCTTCCGCTCTTCCCTGCTCGATGCCCTCGGCAAGTCCTTGCTCACGTCCCAGCTCCAGAGCCGTGTCGATGGAGTTCTTGATGTCGCGGTACGCCTTTAGGCTGTCCTCATACTCGTGCAGCTCCTGCGGGTTGAACCGTGCAATCTCCGCCTCCTCAAACAGCTTGCTGAAGACGCGCTCCCGGAACGAGTCGGGACGCTTGTCGAGATATGATATGTTCTTGAGGGCAAACAGCCACTTGTCGTAGAGCGTGACAAGCTCCGCCTCCGTCTTGTCGAAGTTCGCTATCTCAACATATTTGAACGACAGCTTGTCGTTGAACACCTTGAAGGTCTTCTTGTCCATCAGCCCCACGTCGTGGGTGATGTCGTTCGGGTCGAACGCCGGCTCCTTGAGGTCGAAGTTTAGCAGCGCCACGATATACACATGGTTGAGCTGGAAGTTCCAGCTTGCATCCTTGGGAGCCTGCTCGCGTATGGGGAACGTGGCGTAGTACAGCGAGCGGTCCTTGAAGTGCTTCTGGTAGGCGTTCTGCATCTCCACTATGAACTTCTCGCCGCGCTCGTTCTCGCAGTACACGTCGAAGATTGCGCGGCGCTCGGCGAACACGTCGCCCACGTGCTCGCTGTTAAGGTAGCGCACGTCGGTAATCACTTGTTCGCCGTTGAACATAGAGTTGAGGAAATTCACAAGCAGGTCCTTGTTCGGGCGTGTGCCGAAAATCCTCTTGAAGCCAAAATCCGTCAGCAGGCTTATGTAACGCTCTTCCAACTGTCCCATATCATTTTAATTTATTATTTATTTTGTGTGCAAAGATACGCTTTTTTGCTCAAACGCCAAAATTTTTTTATTGTTTTTTTATTTTCGACTTTGATACCCCCTTTCACCTTTTTTGCTAAAAAAAAGAAAAAAGTTCGTTATTCTCCATAAATATGTGTAATTTTGCACCTTGAAAAAGAATAATGTGAGCAATGACTGACAATTTGGAAGCAATCGGCACGGAAATACAGCCGGAGCCGGTGCACAGCGAGCTGCGCACGGAGCACCTCGTGAAGCGCTACGGCAAGCGCACGGTGGTGAACGACGTGTCGATACACGTGAGGCAGGGCGAGATAGTGGGACTGCTGGGACCAAACGGTGCCGGCAAGACCACGTCGTTTTATATGACCACGGGACTGATTGTGCCCAACGGCGGCAAGATTTTCCTCGACGACCTCGACATCACCGAGTATCCAGTGTATAAGCGCGCACGTGCCGGCATAGGCTATCTGGCACAGGAGGCGAGCGTGTTCCGCAAGATGAGCGTGGAGGACAACCTGATGAGCGTGCTGGAGATGTGCGACAAGCCCGAGGGATATGAGGGCAAGGCGCGCGACTACCGCCTGGAGAAGATGGAGAGCCTGATAAAGGAGTTCCGCCTGGGCAAGGTGCGCAAGAACAAGGGCGACCAGCTCTCGGGAGGCGAGCGCCGCCGCACGGAGATAGCGCGCTGTCTCGCCATCAACCCCAAGTTCATAATGCTCGACGAGCCGTTTGCGGGCGTTGACCCTATCGCCGTGGAGGACATACAGCAGATAGTGTGGGAGCTGAAGTACAGGAACATCGGCATCCTCATCACCGACCACAACGTGGAGGACACGCTCTGCATCACCGACCGCGCATATCTGCTGTTCGAGGGACGAATACTGTTCCACGGCAACCCCGAGGAGCTGGCTGCCAACAAGGTGGTGAGAGAGAAATATCTTACAAACTCGTTTGTGCTGAGGCAGAAAGATTTCCAGACACTCAAGGCTGAGAGAATGGCAAAAGAGGCAGAGGAAGAGGGCTGAAAAACGTTAAAAAAAACAAAATGTGCTTTTTTTACATTGTTTATGTGTAATTTTGCACCCCAATATCGCAAATTAATTAAAAAATAACAGCAAAAATAAGAAAATGAATATTTCATTCGAGGCAAATGACAAGGTGAATGGCGTGATGACCATCACCATTGAGAAGGAAGACTATGCTGCCGACGTGGAGAAGCAGCTGAAGGATTTCCGCAAGAAGGCTAACATGCCGGGATTCCGTCCCGGTCAGGTGCCAATGGGCATGATTAAGCGTATGTATGGCACACAGGCAAAAATGGACGCAGTGAACAAGCTCCTTGGCGACAAGCTATATGAATATGTACGCGAGAACAAGATAGCAATGCTCGGCGAGCCGCTGCCAAACGCCAACCAGGTGCCGGTGGAGATTGAGAAGACCGACGGTCCATACACTTTCATATTCGACATTGCCGTGGCTCCGGAGTTCAAGGCAGAGCTTACAGACAAGGACGAGATTGAATACAGCGAGATTACAGTTGACGACGCAATGGTGGACGAGCAGGTGGAGATGTTCCGCACACAGCTGGGCCATCAGGACACAACCGTACAGGAGTATAACCCTGAGACACGCGACATGCTCAAGGGCGACCTGCGCGAGCTCGACGCCGAGGGCAACACCAAGGAAGGCGGCATCGTGGTGGAGGGCGCTGTGCTCATGCCGCAGTTTATCAAGGTGGAGGAGCAGAAGGCTCTGTTCGAGGGCACAAAGGTGGGCTCGATCATCACCTTCAATCCTAAGAAGGCTTACGAGGGCAACGACGCCGAGGTGGCAAGCCTGCTGAAGATTGAGAAGGACAAGGTGGCTGAGATGAACAGCGACTTTACATATCAGGTGACTGAGATATCGCGTCACGCCAAGGCTGACATCAACCAGGAGCTCTTCGACAACGTGATGGGCAAGGACGTGGTGAAGGACGAGGCAGACTTCCGCGCAAAGATTGCCGAGGGCATCAAGCTGCAGCTCACCCCGAACTGTGACTTCCTCTTTATGAAGAACGTGCGCAAGTATGTGGAGGAGAAGGTTGGCGAGCTGACATTCCCCGAGGAACTGCTGAAGCGTATCATGCGCAACAACAACAAGGACAAGGACGAGAAGTTTATCGAGGACAACTTCGACATGAGCCTGAAGGAGCTGAAGTGGAGTCTCATCAAGAACCAGCTCGTGGAGGCAAGGGAGATAAAGATTGAGGATGCCGACGTGAAGAACGTGGCAAAGGCAATGGCAAGAGCACAGTTTGCACAGTATGGCATGACCAACGTGCCAGAGGAGTATCTCGACAAGTATGCTGCCGACATGCTGAAGGAGCGCAAGAACATCGATATGCTTGTTGACCGCGCCGTGGACCAGAAGCTCATGGAGGCTCTCAAGGCTACCGTGAAGCTCAACAAGAAGACCATCACTTTGGACGAGTTCAACAAGCTCATGGAGGCTTAACAGGGGCATAACGGCATAAAAATACGTTTTTTTTTGAAAAAACCTCATAAATATTTGGAGGTTACCGACTTTTTTTGTAATTTTGTTGAGAAAACGCGAAAAAGGGTCGGTAACCTCCTCCTTTTTTCATCTAAAAATAACAATAAAAACAATAACATATATGCAGAACGATTTTAGAAAATTCGCCACTAAGCACCTGGGCATGAACGGTATGGTGCTCGACGACGTAATAACCTCGCAGGCACAATACCTCAACCCGTACATACTGGAGGAGCGACAGCTCAACGTAACGCAGATGGACGTGTTCTCGCGCCTGATGATGGACCGCATTATTTTCCTCGGCACGCAGATCGACGACTATACCGCCAACACACTGCAGGCGCAGCTGCTATATCTCGACAGCACTGACCCCGGCAAGGACATATCAATATACATCAACTCGCCGGGCGGAAGCGTGTATGCCGGACTGGGCATCTACGACACCATGCAGTTTATCACAAGCGACGTGGCTACGATATGCACGGGCATGGCGGCGTCGATGGCAGCCGTGCTGCTGGTAAGCGGAGCCGAGGGAAAGCGCTCGGCGCTCACCCACAGCCGCGTGATGATTCACCAGCCAATGGGAGGCGCGCAGGGACAGGCATCGGACATAGAGATTACGGCGCGCGAGATACAGAAGCTCAAGAAGGAGCTATACACCATCATCGCCGACCACTCGCACACCGAGTTCGACAAGGTGTGGGCAGACAGCGACCGCGACTACTGGATGACCGCCGACGAAGCAAAGGAATATGGCATGATTGACAATGTGCTGAAGAGAAAGTAAAACGTGCCGAAGGGATAATAAAGCGATAATAAGAGAAGAAAGACAGGGAAATGTTGAAGAAATGTAATTTCTGCGGAAGAAACGAACATGAGGTGGAAATGCTCGTCTCGGGAATCAACGGCAATATCTGCAACAATTGCATAGTGCAGGCTTACGGCATTGTGGAGGCAGCGGGGATGATGTCGGGACAGCAGCAGGGAGCTAAGTCGAAGAAGACAGGGAAGAAACCCATGAAGGACGTGCCCAAGCCAAAGAAGATAAAGGAGTATCTCGACCAGTATATCATTGGGCAGGACGAGGCGAAGCGCTATCTCTCGGTGGCAGTGTACAATCACTACAAGCGGTTGAACCAGCCGCAGGACGACAACGGAGTGGAGATAGAGAAGAGCAACATAGTGATGGTGGGAAGCACCGGAACGGGAAAGACTCTCATGGCGCGCACCATTGCCAAGCTGCTCGATGTGCCATTTACCATCGTAGACGCAACGGTGTTCACCGAGGCGGGATATGTGGGCGAGGATGTGGAGAGCATACTGTCACGGCTACTTCAGGTAGCCGACTACGACGTGGAGGCGGCGCAGCGCGGCATCGTATTCATCGACGAGATTGACAAGATAGCACGCAAGAGCGACAACCCCAGCATCACCCGCGACGTGAGCGGAGAGGGAGTGCAGCAGGGACTGCTCAAACTGCTGGAGGGAACAATGGTGAACGTGCCGCCGAAGGGAGGGCGCAAGCACCCCGACCAGGACTACATCCACGTGGACACAAGCAACATACTGTTTATATGCGGAGGAGCATTCGACGGCATAGAGCGAAAGATAGCGCAGAGAATGAACACACACACGGTGGGATACAACTCGGTGCAGAACACGGCGAAGATCGACACCAAGGACATGATGCAGTATGTGCTGCCGCAGGACCTGAAGTCGTTTGGACTGATTCCGGAAATCATCGGTCGTCTGCCCGTGCTCACTTATCTCAATCCGCTCGACAAGGAGGCGCTGTCGAGAATATTGCGCGAGCCAAAGAACTCGATTGTGAAGCAGTACGTCAAGCTGTTTGAGATGGACGGCATAGAGCTCACCTTCACCGACGATGCCCTGAGTCTGATTGTCGACACGGCAGTGGAGTATAAGCTTGGCGCGCGCGGACTGCGCTCAATAGTGGAGAGCGTGATGACCGACACCATGTTTGAGGCTCCGGGAAGCCGCAGGAAGTCGATAACCATCGACAGGGACTATGTGCAGAGCCAGTTGAATAAAACGCATTTTAAAAGTTAAGGGGGAAACTAATAATATATGACAGAAAACATCAATCTTACAGAAGCGTTAAAGAAATATTTTGGATTTGATAAGTTCAAGGGCGACCAGGAGGCTATAATACGCAACCTCATGGAAGGACACAACGTGTTTGTGCTCATGCCCACAGGAGGCGGAAAGAGCCTGTGCTATCAGTTGCCGTCGCTGCTCATGGACGGTGTGGCAATTGTCATATCGCCGCTCATAGCACTGATGAAGAATCAGGTGGACGTGATAACGAGCATGGCGGAGCATGGCACCGCCCACTGTCTGAACTCATCGCTCAACAAAACCGCCATCGATCAGGTGAAGGCGGACATACGCTCTGGATTGACCAAGCTGTTGTATATGGCACCCGAGTCGCTTACAAAGGAGGAGAACGTGAAGTTCCTGCGCTCGGTGAAGGTGTCGTTTGTAGCAATCGACGAGGCGCACTGCATATCGGAGTGGGGGCACGACTTCCGCCCGGAGTACCGCAACATAAGGCCTACGCTTAGCCGCATCTGCGAGGCACCGGTGATAGCGCTTACTGCCACAGCCACCGACAAGGTGAGGACGGACATAATGAAGTCGCTCGGAATCATGGATGCAGTGCAGTTTAAAAGCTCGTTCAACCGCCCCAACCTTTACTACGAGGTGCGCCCCAAGACAAAGGATGTGGACCTCGACATCACGAAGTTCATAAAGCAGCACCCGGGAAAGAGCGGCATTGTGTACTGCCTGTCGCGCAAGAAGGTGGAGGAGCTGGCGGCGGTGCTCGTGGCAAACAACATAAAGGCGGCGCCATATCATGCGGGGCTGGAGAGCCAGAAGCGGTCGGAGACGCAGGACCAGTTTTTGATGGAGGACATACAGGTGATTGTTGCCACCATAGCATTCGGAATGGGTATCGACAAACCCGACGTGAGGTTTGTGATACACTACGACATACCCAAGAGCCTTGAGGGATATTATCAGGAGACGGGGCGCGCCGGCAGGGACGGCGGCGAGGGAGTGTGCCTGACGTTCTATTCGTACAAGGACCTGGAGAAGCTGGACAAGTTTATGGAGGGCAAGCCTGTGGCTGAGCAGGACATAGGCAGGCAGCTGCTGGCAGAGACCGCCGCGTATGCCGAGTCGAGCGTGTGCCGCCGCAAGATGCTGCTCCATTACTTTGGAGAGGATTATGAGCAAGACAACTGCGGCAACTGTGACAACTGCCTGCACCCGGCAAAGAAGATAGAGGCAGGCAAGGAACTGGTGATAGCGCTAACAGCCATACTCGCCATCAAGGAGAATTTCCGCGAGGACTATGTAATAGACTTTATATGCGGCAGAGACACCGACGAGGTGGTGGCGCACAAGCATCACAAGCTGGAGGACTTCGGCGCGGGAGAGGACAGCGACGAGAAGGTGTGGAAGCCGCTCATAAGGCAGGCGCTGCTCTCGGGCTATCTGCGCAAGGACGTGGAGAACTACGGACTGCTGAAGGTCACAGCCGCGGGAAAGAAGTTCATAAAGGAGCCGCACTCGTTTATGATTGTGGAAAACAAGGAGTTTTCCGACTATGAGGTGACAGGTACGAGCGCACTCGACCCGACACTCAACAGCATGCTGTTGAATCTGCGTAAGAAGTGGGCGAAAAAACTCAACTGCCCACCGTACGTGGTGTTCCAGGATGTGTCGCTGGAGCAGATGGCAACCGACTATCCTGTGACCAACGAAGAACTGCGGCAGATACGCGGTGTGGGCGAGGGCAAGCTGCGCAAGCCGTATGCAAAAGAGTTTCTGAGTCTGATAAAGAAATATTGCGACGAGAACGAGATTGAGCGTCATGCCGACATGCTGCTGCGAACGGTGGCAAAGCAGAGTGCGATGAAGCTGAGCATTGTGAACAACATCGACCGCAAAATGGACCTGGAAGACATTGCCGATGCCAAGGGAATGGAATTTGACGAGCTGGTGAGCGAGCTGGAGAAAATAGTTATCAGCGGTACGAAAATCAACATCAAGTACTTTCTTGAGGAGATAATGGACGAGGACGACATTGACGTGATGTACGAGTATATGCAGAAGCAGCAGAAGGATGACGTGAAAGGGATGATTGCGGCGTTTGAGAGCGAGTTCGACGAGAACGAGATAAGGCTTGTGAGAATACAGTACATCAGCGAAATGGCAAATTAGTGTGTTAAATCGTATAATGAAGGCGTGAATAGTTTGTTAAATCATATTAATGTCTGCGTGAAAATGTAGCAAGATGCGCGCTATCTCGATTTTTATTGTTAATTTTGCACGCAATAAAAAATATATTCAGTATAATTATGTCATCATTTATTGCAGATAAGATTGTAATGGACGGCTTGACTTACGATGATGTCTTGCTGATTCCTGCATATTCAGAGGTACTGCCTAAGACAGTAGAGTTAAAAACAAAATTTTCACGCAACATTGACTTAAACGTGCCTTTTGTCACAGCGGCGATGGACACTGTAACCGAGTCGCAGATGGCTATTGCCATTGCGCGTGAAGGCGGTATCGGTGTTATCCACAAGAACATGACCATTGACGAGCAGGCGCGCCACGTGGCTATCGTGAAGCGTGCCGAGAACGGCATGATCTACGACCCCGTGACCATACGCCGCGGAAGCACCGTGCAGGATGCTCTCAACATTATGGCTGAATATCATATCGGCGGTATACCTGTGGTGGATGACAACGGATGTCTGGTGGGCATTGTCACCAACCGTGACCTGCGTTTCCAGCGTCAGCTCGACCGCAAGATTGACGATATAATGACAACCGAGAATCTTGTGACCACGCATCAGCAGACCGACCTCGTGGCTGCGGCAGAGATTCTGCAGGCAAACAAGATTGAGAAGCTGCCGGTGGTGGACAGCGAGAACCATCTCGTGGGACTGATCACCTATAAGGATATTACAAAGGCAAAGGACAAGCCTATGGCTTGCAAGGATGCCAAGGGACGTCTGCGCGTGGCTGCGGGAGTGGGCGTTACTGCCGACACGCTGCAGCGCATGGAGGCGCTGGTGAATGCCGGTGCCGACGCCATCGTGATTGACACAGCTCACGGTCACTCAAAGTCGGTGATTGAGAAGCTGGTGGAGGCAAAGAAGGCATTCCCCTCAGTGGATATCGTTGTGGGCAACGTGGCTACAGGTGCGGCTGCAAAGATGCTGGTTGAGAATGGTGCCGACGCCGTGAAGGTGGGCATAGGTCCGGGTTCTATCTGCACCACACGTGTGGTGGCTGGTGTGGGCGTGCCTCAGCTTTCCGCTGTCTACGACGTATATTCTGCACTTCAGGGCACAGGGGTGCCGCTCATCGCCGACGGCGGTCTGCGCTACTCGGGCGACATCGTGAAGGCTATCGCAGCCGGTGGAAGCTCTGTGATGATAGGCTCGCTCGTTGCAGGCACAGAGGAGAGTCCGGGCGAGACAATCATATTCAACGGCCGTAAGTTCAAGAGTTACCGCGGCATGGGCTCGCTGGAGGCTATGGAGCAGAAGAACGGCTCTAAGGACCGCTATTTCCAGGGCGACACCAAGGACGTGAAGAAGCTCGTGCCGGAGGGCATCGCCGGACGTGTGCCTTACAAGGGAACCGTTCAGGAGGTTATCTATCAGCTGGTGGGCGGATTGCGCTCGGGAATGGGCTATTGCGGTGCCGCAAACATTGAAAAGCTGCACGATGCCAAGTTCACGCGCATCACCAATGCCGGTGTACTGGAGAGCCATCCTCACGACATCTCGATAACAAGCGAGGCTCCTAACTACAGCCGCCCCAACAATTAATTTCCGGCTGGTGAAAAATCCCGGCTGTACAGATGTTAATTCTTGGCAGATAAAAAATTTAATTCTGCTTAATGGCTTTAATGTCTGGCTGGAAGATTTAAACGCGCCGGATAATATTTTAGGATTCATAAATCAATGACTAATATAAAGCGACTTTTCACATACGTCTCAGTAATGTTCTGTGCCACTGTCACTGTGGCGCAGAACAATGCTGATGCTGTGCTGATGACAATCAACGGCAAGCCAGTGATGCGCTCGGAGTTTGAATATTCTTACAACAAGAACAATTCCGACGGCGTGATTGACAAAAAAAGCGTTGATGAATATGTTGACCTGTTTGTAAACTACAAACTGAAGGTAGAGGCTGCCCTTGAGGCACGTTATGACACCATGCAGAGCTTCCGCAAGGAGTTCCTGCAATACCGCGACCAGCAGGTCCGTCCGTCGTTTGTCACCGACAGCGATGTGGAGGCTGAGGCACGGAAGGTATACAACAACTATAAGGACAATATTGGTGATCGCGGGCTCTTCAGTGCGGCGCACATTCTGCTGCGCCTGAAGCAAAATGCCCCGGCTGCGGAGCAGGAAAAGACAAAACAGCGTATTGACTCTGTATATAATGCGCTGATGGCTGGCAGTGACTTTGCGGAAATGGCAAGGAAGGTGTCGGAGGATCCCGGTTCGGCAAGGAATGGCGGTATGCTGCCGTGGATAGCTCCGAACCAGACTCTCAAGGAGTTTGAGGATGTGGCATACTCGCTCAGACCGGGTGAGACAAGCAAGCCTTTTCTCTCGCCGGCGGGCTACCACATTATTAATATGAAAGCATTTAAGGATGCAGAGCCATACGACTCGCTCCGAAACAATATAATACAGTTTATAGAGCAGCGTGGAGTGAGAGAACGCATTGTTAGCCAGAAACTTGACTCGATTGTGACGAAGAGTGGGGGAAAGCTCAGCGCTGAGGAGGTCCTCAACCGTCGTTGCGAGGAATTGAAGGCTAAGGACAGCAACTTGAGATACCTCATTCAGGAATATTATGACGGTCTGCTGCTCTATGAGATAAGCAACAGGACAGTGTGGGAGAAGGCAGCCAAGGACGAGGCTGCACTTGCAGCATACTTCAAGGCTAACAGGAAGAAATATAAATGGGAGGAGCCGCGCTTCAAGGGCATGGCATACCACGTGAAGACACAGGATGATGTGAAGGCTGTGAGAGACTGCGTGAAGAAGCTCAGCTTTAAGGACTGGAACGAGGCTCTGCGCACCACGTTCAACAACGACTCCATTATCCGCATCAGAGTGGAGAAGGGTATATTCAAAAAAGGGGACAATCCGCTGGTTGACCGTGAAGTGTTCAAACAGAATACTACGGTGACTCCGCTTAAGGACTATCCCATTGATGCAACATACGGCAAGACGCTCAAGGCTCCGCAGGACTACAACGATGTGCGCGGGCTGGTGGTTGCCGACTGGCAGGAGCAGTTGGAAAAAGAATGGCTTGATGAACTGAGAAAGAAGTATCAGGTGAGTGTCAATGCCGATGTGCTCAAGACTGTAAACAAACACTGAACAATATTGTAAATAAACATTGAGCAATATTGTAAACAAACACTGAACAATATAAAGAAGAAAACAATGAACAGAAACTCAATATTCCGCATTTCATTTCTGGCTTTGTCGGTACTTGTTGCCTTTGGCACAATGGCAAAGGTGCAGAACACGGCGAAGTCTGCCGACAATGACACCGACAGCACAGCCATACACCAGCAGAGCGTCATCGACGAGGTGATATGGGTAGTGGGCGACGAGGCTATACTGAAATCGGACGTGGAGGAGATGCGTATTCAGGCAGCGCAGGAGGGGCAGCGCTTCAACGGTGACCCCGACTGTGTGATTCCGGAGCAGCTGGCACTGCAAAAGCTGTTTTTGCAGCAGGCTGCAATCGACAGTATTGAGGTGACAGATGCCGATGTGGCAGCCGAGGCTGACCAGCAGCTTGACCACTGGATTCAGATGATTGGCTCGCGCGAGAAACTGGAGGAATACAAGAAGCAGAGCATAGGTCAGATACGCAGTGAGCTGCGTGCGGCGCTGCGTGAGCGCAAGACTGTGGGAATGATGCGCGAGAAGCTGGTGGAGAACATCATAGTTACTCCTGCCGACGTGCGCCGTTACTTCAAGGACATGCCTCAGGACAGTCTGCCGTTTGTGCCCACCGAGGTGGAGGTGCAGATTATCACACAGACACCGCGTATTCCACAGGAGGAAATCGACCGCGTTAAGGACGAGCTGCGCAGCTTCACCGACCGTGTGACAAAGGGAGAGACATCGTTCTCGTCGTTGGCGCGACTCTATTCGGAAGACCCGGGCTCTGCACGCCGTGGCGGCGAGCTGGACTATACGGGTCGAGGTATGCTCGACCCTGCATTTGCCAACGTGGCGTTCAACCTCACCGACCCTAACAAGATTTCAAAGGTGGTGGAGTCGGAGTTCGGTTTCCACATCATACAGCTCATCGACAAGCGCGGCGACAAGATAAAATGCCGCCACATACTGATGAAGCCGCAGGTGTCGCCCGAGGCGGTAACTGAAGGACTGGCACGGCTCGACTCAGTGCGCAACGACATTATTGCAGAAAAGTTTACCTTCGAACAGGCTGCGTCGGTGCTTAGCGACGATAAGGACACACGAAACAACTTTGGACTGATGTCGACCTCCACGGAAATGACGAGGCGCACATCGAAGCTCCAGATGCAGGAGCTGCCGCAGGAGGTGGCAAGGGCTGTCGACGGACTGCAGGTGGGCGAGGTGTCGAAGCCGTTTGAGATGATCAACACGCGCGGCAAGACCGTGTGTGCCATAGCCAAGCTGAAAAACCGCGTGGAGGGTCATAAGGCAACCATCACCGAGGACTATCAGATCCTGAAGGACGTGGTGCTCAACAAGCGCAGGGAGGAAGCCCTTCACGAGTGGGTGGTGAACAAGATAAAGAACGTATATGTGCGCGTGAACGACCAGTATAAGAACTGTAATTTTGAATATCAGGGGTGGATTAAATGACATCGGACTCAAACAACAACTATATAAAAAGGCATAGAATGGTCATCATGGCTGTTCTGTGCCTATTTGGACTTTTTATGGCGCAGTCGGCGCCGGCACTGCAGCAGAAGCGTAAGTCGCGCCCGAGAAAGACGGCGCAGAAGGACAACCGCGTGTATTTGGTGCATGCCGACGTGCTTCACTATGATGAGATTAAGAACCCGGAGGCGCAGATTCTCAACGGCAATGTGCAGTTCAGGCACAACGGCGCGACGCTCTACTGCGACAGTGCCTATTTCTATGAGGCGAGCAACTCGTTTGAGGCTTTCGGCAAGGTGAGGATGGTGCAGGGCGACACACTGACGCTCGTGAGCAAGTATGCCTTCTACGACGGCAACGAGCAGATGGCGGAGGCACGCCATGAGGTGGTGCTCACCCACAGGCGGCAGAAGCTGTACACCGACAGCCTGAACTACGACCGCCTGTATAACATCGGATATTTCTTCGAGGGCGGAAAGCTTGTAGACGGCAACACTACGCTCACCAGCGACTGGGGCGAATATCACACAGACACGCGCATGGCTGTGTTCAACTACAACGTGCGTCTGCGCGACAAGAAGATGCTGCTCACGGGCGACACCCTGTATTACGACACGGGCAAGTCGCTTGCCCATGCCGTGGGACCATCGGTGATAAAGAGCGGCGCAAGTACCATAAACACTGAGGACGGATATTACAACACCAAGACAGAACAGTCGGAGATGTACGGCAGGTCGGTGATGAACGACGGGGGCAAGACGCTTATCGGCGACAGTGTGTATCACGACAGCAAGAAAGACATAAGCGAGGCGTTTGGCAACGTGGTCTATGTGGACACGGTGAACAAGAACAAGCTCACCAGCGACTACGGCTGGTATGACGGCGAGAAGGGATATGCCATGGTGACGAAAAGGGCGGTGGCTATTGACTACTCGCAGCAGGACTCGCTGTTCATGCACGCCGACACGTTTAAGATTTTCACGTTCAACATAAATACTGACTCGGTTTACCGCAAGATTCATGCCTACAACAAGGTGAGGGCTTACCGCATCGACGTGCAGGCAGTGTGCGACTCACTGGTGTACAACAGTCTCGACTCGTGCATGACCATGTACAAGGACCCGATTGTGTGGAACAACAACCAGCAGCTTCTCGGCGAGGAGATAAAGGTGTATATGAAGGATTCCACCGTGAATTGGGCGCACGTGATCAACCAGGCATTGTCGGTGGAGCGGCTCATACCCGACTCAACACGCTATAATCAGGTGTCGTCGAAAGAGATGAAGGCATTCTTCGACGACGGCAACATACGCGAGGCGCACGCCATCGACAATGTGCTCGCAATATTCTTCCCCATCGACGACGCCGACAGCACCATAATCCTGGAGAACTATCTGCAGACCACGCTGATGAAGGTGTTCTTCAACAACAGGAAGATGCAGAAGGTGTGGGCGCCGAAGTCGGAGGGCGATGCCTATCCGCTGTCACAGATTCCGCCCGACAGGCGGCAGCTGCCCGCCTTTGCGTGGTTTGACTACATCCGTCCGCTGAACAAAGACGACATCTTTGAGTGGCGGGGCAAAAAGGGAGGGCTGGAACTGAAGCCTGAGAAGCGCCGCGAGGCTCCTGTACGACATTTAGAGTAATAACAAAAAAGACATTTTCAGCATGAGCGACATAATACAGTTACTGCCCGACTCGGTGGCAAACCAGATTGCCGCAGGCGAGGTGATACAGCGTCCCGCCTCGGTGATAAAGGAGCTGGTGGAGAATGCCGTTGACGCCGGTGCCACGACCATCAACGTGATTGTGGTGGATGCGGGCCGCACCTCCATTCAGGTGATCGACAACGGCAAGGGCATGAGTATGACCGACGCCCGCCTTGCCTTTGAGCGTCACGCCACGTCGAAGATACGCAAGGCTGACGACTTGTTTGCGCTCAACACCATGGGATTTCGCGGTGAGGCGCTGCCCTCGATAGCGGCTGTGGCGATGGTTGAGCTGAGGTCGCGCACCGCCGACAGCGATATAGGCACGCATATCAGCATCAGCGGCAGCAGTGTGACCGCTCAGGTGCCCGAATCGTGCCCCGTGGGCAGCAACTTCAAGGTTGAAAATCTGTTCTACAACGTGCCTGCACGCAGGAAATTCCTGAAGACCAATGCCACCGAGCTCAACAACATCATCGTGGCTTTCCAGCGCATAGCGCTTGTATATCCGCACATTCACTTCACCTTCCACAGCAACGAGTCGGAGCTGTTCGACCTGCGCAGCGGCAGTCTCAGGCAGCGCATTGTCGACATTTTCGGCAAGAAGCTCAACTCCGACCTCCTGCCGCTCGATGTTACCACAACCATGTGCAAGGTTACGGGCTTCATTGGCAAGCCGGAGTCGGCAAAGAAAAAGGGGGCGCACGAATATTTCTTCGTAAACGGGCGCTATATGAAGCATCCCTACTTCCACAAGGCAGTGATGCAGGCATACGACAGGCTGGTGCCGGCAGGCATGAGCGTGCCCTATTTCATTTACTTCGACGTGAACCCTGCCGACATCGACGTGAACATACACCCCACGAAGACCGAGATAAAGTTTGAGAACGAGCAGCCGATATGGCAGATTATCCTGGCGGCGGTGAAGGACGCGATAGGAAAGTTCTGTGACCTTGCCACCATCGACTTCGACACGGTGGGGCAGCCCGACATTCCCGTGTTCAATCCCGCAGAGAGCATAGCGCAGCCGGAAACCACTCTCCACCCCACGTATAATCCGTTCAAGACCACGCGCGAACCGTCGTCATACACTCCGCGCACAAACATGGACGACAGTTGGGAGGAGCTGTACAAGGGCTTGGGCGACAGCACTGCAGAGGACGGACAGCAGCCCACGCTCTTTGACGACGCCGACCCTGCCGACGACGGCGGCACCATACTGGAGATGCCGCTTAGCCACGATGCGGAGGAGACACAGAATGTGATTGACGAGAAGTCGCCGGCGCACTATCAGTACAAGGGGCGATACATCATGACTGCCGTGAAGTCGGGACTGATGATCATCGACCAGCACCGTGCCGACATGAGGGTGAGATATGAGCGCTATCTGGCGATGATAGCCAACCGCAAGAACGCCACACAGCGTCTGCTCTTCGCCGAGATGATTCAGTTCGACACTGCCGTGATGCCAATAGTGGAGAGGCTCATGCCCGAGCTTGCTGCCATAGGCTTTGAACTGACGCCACTTGGCGGCGGAAGCTATGCGCTCAACGGCATACCTGCCGGCATTGAGAACATGAACCCGGCGGCGCTGCTGCAGCAGATTGTAGACGATGCCGCCGATATGACCGGCAGCACTATCGACGATATCAACAGCTCGATGGCGATGAGCATGGCACGCAGCGCGGCGATAACATATGGCGAGATTCTCACAAATGATGAGATGGAGAACCTCGTGAACGAGCTTTTTGCCTGCGAGAACGTGAACTACACTCCCGACGGGCATCCCGTGTTTGCCATCATGCAGCAGAAAAGCATAGAGCAGCTGCTCGACTGATACCGGCGGCAGAAATAACCGATAGTATAACATTTAAAAACATTGAACATTATGAAGAAGATAATAGTCATGGCGGCACTGTCGATAATGTCAGCGTCACTGTCAGCACAGGAAGCCGACGAGTCTACGCCAACCGACAAATACAGCGTGTCTACAAATTCGTTTGCCAGCAACTGGTTTGTAACCCTGCAGGGCTCTTGGTCAAATTTCATGGACGGAGGAGCCGGCGACGCACTGCTTGCCAATCCCATGTGGAGTGGCTCAATAGCCTTGGGCAAGTGGTTTACGCCCGGACTGGGACTGCGTGCCAAGATGAACGGGTGGACAATGAAAAACAGCAGCTTCACCACAGACAACCGTCATAACAGCTACTGGATTCTCACGGGCGAGGCTATGTTTAATCTCACCAATATGCTGAAGGGCTACAGCGACACGCGTGTATGGAACCTCATTCCATACGTGTCTGCAGGAGCCGGGCGCAACTGCACACGCAGCCACTATGTTCCTGTGTTTGGTGCAGGAGTGATTTCCACATGGAAGGTTGCCGAGAAGCTGAACGTAAATATTGAATGCTCATACAAGGCGCTGTCGAACGACTTTGCCGGCAATCTTGTGGCGGGCAGCAGTCCGTCGTCTGCCGATCGCATGTTTGCCGTAGAGGCTGGTATCACCTACCGTCTGGGCAGCAACAGCTGGAAAAGGGTGCCCGACGTCAGCACCATACACTCAATGACGCAAATGGAGATAGACGCGCTGAATGCGCAGATTGCCGACCTTGAGGCTGAGAACGAGCGGCTGAGAAACCAAAATGGCGCAGGCGCACAGTCCGGCAGCGGGGACATACATGCCGACAATTAAAACATTGCTCCCGGTGGTGCAGATAGTGTGAAAAACATTCAAAACAACGAATAAGATAAATAAAAAATACTTTTTTAGGCGTTTTGCGAAAAAAAACTGCTAAAATATTTGGCAGACTCAAAAAAAAGCAGTACCTTTGCACTCGCTTAAAAGAAGTAGGGGCGTTTAGCTCAGCTGGTTTAGAGCATCTGCCTTACAAGCAGAGGGTCGGCGGTTCGAATCCGTCAACGCCCACACACTATAAAAACTTGCTTCTTCATAGCACACACCTCATGAACAACGAGGGCGTTTAGCTCAGCTGGTTTAGAGCATCTGCCTTACAAGCAGAGGGTCGGCGGTTCGAATCCGTCAACGCCCACAAAGGAAAGAAGATATTGCCAAAGGCAATATCTTTTTTTGTTGATATAAACTTGCGGGGCTTTTCAACAAAAATAGCGGGGCTTTTCAACAAAATTGAAAAGAACGGTTGGCTTTTTCTGTGTGCTGCATAGTCCGTTGCTACTCGCAGGATTACGGTTGCAATTCGCCGAATTAGAAACCTGAATCGCCGATTGGCGACTCCCAATCGGCGATTTAGCCGCCACTATGCAGGGCGGTATAGAGTGTATGGCGTAGTCCTATTTCATAAACACGAGATAGACCGCCAGGATTAGACAGGCGAATGCCGCCAGATGATTCCAGTGGAGTGATTCGTTGTTGAAAAACATCACGGTGAATACAGTGAACACCACCAGCGACACCACTTCCTGAATAACCTTCAGCTGGATTAGCGTGAAGTCGCCGCCGTTGCCCGCGAAGCCGTATCTGTTTGCCGGCACCTGGCACGAATATTCAGCCAGGGCGAGAAACCAGCTCAGCAGGATAATGATGTAAAGCGGCGTGTTTGCCGACAGTATTTTCATCTGCTGCAGCTTCAGGTGCCCGTACCATGCGAAGGTCATGAACACGTTCGATACTATGAGCAGCAGAACAGTATATATTCCATTCATAAAACGGTTTTATTTCTTTTTTTTTATGATTATAATCTTGACTGTAAATTTTTAGTAATTGTCAATTATTGCTTTCATCTTTTCTTTTTTCCTTCTCGCCTTTGCTTTTAAGTCGGGTATTATCCCCAGTTTACCGGCAATGTATGCCAGCAGTCCCAAGGGATTAAAGCTCTGGTTCTGTCCACCCTCAATCAGTGCCGCGTCTACGCTGTTAAGGGAAAGTGACATGCCGCTGTTGCGATTGTGCCCGATAACCACCACCTCGCCGAGCAGCCTCTCGGTGGGAAGAAGGAATATGGTGTCCGAAAACTCCTCGCGGTTCATGTTTCTCGCCAGATAGCCGCTTTTTATCACCGTTGCGCTGGTAAACGCGGTGTCGCTGATGCTGTATGAGCCGTCCCACGGAGTGGTTACGGTCTTGTTGGTGTTCAGGTGTATTTGCACGTCCCGCTGAGGTATTCTTGTCAGTAGGTCGGCTACGATGCCGCTCATTCTGCGGTTGTCTTTAACTGTGGCGGAGTCGTTTGCCGCCTGCTGCTGTGCCGCCGATTCTGCCATGCACATCGTCAGCAATACCATTGACAAGAATAAACCTTTCATGCTTAATTTTTTTACAGGTTAAACATTTTACTTTTCCGTGAAGAAGAGCTTCTCGCCCCGCACTTCTATCGGCATGGGTATGTTGTCGGTGAACAGGCTTCCCGTGCCCAGTCCCTGCGCCATGCGTATGCCGGGACCGTACACGTCGGCGGCGAGCTGCGCCACGGCGTTGAGCCCCACGTTGCTTTCCAGTGCCGAGGTAATCCACGAGCCGATGTTCATGTCGCGCGCCGTGCTCACCCATTCGCGTGTGCCCTGCATTCCTCCGTGCAGCGAAGGCTTTATTACAATGTAGCGCGGCTTGATGATGTTGAGCAGCTGGCGCTTGGCATCAGGGGTGTTCACGCCTATCAGCTCCTCATCGAGGGCGATGGGCAGCGGTGACTCGCGGCACAGCTCTGCCATCTCGCCCCAGTTGTGTGGCTTTATGGGCTGCTCTATGCTGTGGATGGCGTATTGCGACAGCAGTTCCAAACGGTAGAGAGCCTCGTCGGGCTTGAAGCCTCCGTTGGCATCGAGCCTTAGCTCCACGTCGTGGAAGGAGAAACGGCTGCGTATGTGCCTCACCATTTCCAGCTCGCTGTCAAAGTCTATGGCTCCCACCTTCAGCTTCACGCAGTGGAAGCCTGCATTGAGCTTCTCCTCTATGCGCTGCATCATCTCGTCGAAGGTGCCCATCCACACCAGTCCGTTGATGGTTATTCCTTCCTCTCCGCGGCTGAACGGTGTGTCGAACAGGGCGTTGCCGCGGCTTAGCGACAGTGCCGCCGTCTCCAGCCCGAACAGCATCGAGGGGTAGTGGTGCATTCTGGCGTAGTCAATCTCGCCCGTGTGCTCGTAGTCGTCGCAGAAAGCGCGGAGCTTTGCCTCGTATTCATCGTGGGGCAGCGCGTCGCAACTGAGGTCGGGCAGGGGAGCGCACTCGCCCGTGCCTTTTCTGCCGTCTTCCTCAAGGTTTATCAGCCAAATTGTGCGCTCGGTGTAGATGCCGTGCGAGGTGCCTGCCGGCTGCTTGAAGTGCAGGGTCTTTTTTTCTATGGTTATCTTTTTCATTTTTCTTCTTTTGGGGGTAGGAGTGTTAGGAATTGTAGGAAATGTAGGAGGGGTAGGATTCTTCATTGACTTCGTCGAACTTACGTTTCTTCACTCTTCATTCTTCATTTCCTTACGGCAGTTTGGGATATTTCTTAAAGTTGGGCTTGCGCTTTTCGAGGAAAGCCCTGCCGCCTTCCTGTGCCTCGTCGAGCATATAGTAGAGCATGGTGCAGTCGCCTGCCAGCTCCTGTATTCCAGCCTGCCCGTCGAGCTCGGCGTTGAGTCCTGCCTTAATCATGCGCAGAGCCAGCGGACTGCGCTCCATCATTGTCTCTGCCCACTCCACGCACTCGTCCTCAAGCCTTTCCAGCGGCACCACCTTATTTACCATTCCCATGCGCTCTGCCTCCTCGGCTGTGTACTGGCGGCACAGGAACCATATCTCGCGCGCCTTTTTCTGTCCCACGATGCGTGCGAGATAGCTTGCGCCGAAACCAGCGTCAAACGAGCCTACCTTTGGACCTGTCTGTCCGAAAATGGCGTTCTCCGACGCTATTGTCAGGTCGCACATCAGGTGGAGCACATGTCCGCCGCCGATGGCGTAGCCGTTCACCATGGCTATCACGGGTTTTGGCAGTGAGCGTATCTGTTTCTGCACGTCGAGCACGTTGAGGCGCGGCACACCGTCGTCGCCCACATATCCGCCGCGGCCTTTCACGTGCATGTCGCCGCCGCTGCAAAATGCCTTGTCGCCAGCGCCGGTGAGAATCACCACGCTTATGTGCTGTGCCTCCCTGCACCATGCGAAAGCCTGCGACATCTCCCAGGTGGTGCGTGGAGTGAAGGCGTTGCGGTAGCGCGGACGGTTGATTGTAATCTTGGCTATGCCGTTGTATTCGTCGAAGAGGATTTCCTTGAAATCACATCCTTCTATCTTTTTCCATTGTCTCATTTTTCCGTTATTTCAATAAACTGTGTAATGATATTATTGATAGTGTCTGCAAATTTAGATAAAATTTCCGAAAAACACATACAATTTGCATTTTTTAGGCTATATTTTACGAAAAGTAACTGTTATGTTGTTTTTCTTTTGAACAGTAATGTCCAGAAATGCCACCACAAAAGTTAGTTGCAAAATGCCACAAAAGTTAGTTGCAA
>JAUNSB010000003.1:0-88191 GCA_030539375.1 Prevotella sp. | reverse complement strand
TAACATAAAGGGGGATTAAGTATTCACGTATCCCCCTTTTAAAGATTAAATGAAGTCAGAGGCTTATTTCACTGAAATCTGATTTCCTTTGTAGCGTATCTCTCTGACTTTATCATCACCGACAATCTTTACATTAAACTTGCGAGAGAGAGGCATGCCGTCAAAAGATCCACTGCGTTTGCCTATTGTAAGCCTCTTGGCTTTATCATTCCATTTCAAGGGAATAGTAGAATATTTGCCCTTTTCGTAATTATAATTGTCACCCTCGTCCTCATAAAGCAGGAATGAAGCATCTTTTCCGGGATATACGACTATGTCAATATTATCGTATTTGTTTTCATTGGCATACTGTACGTCAGGACCTAATGTGAGAATACTACCCTCCTTAACATATAACGGACATCTTGAAATAGGTGCATCGGCAGCAATAGTCTGCCCGCCGTCAAACAAATCTCCTGTCCAGAAATCATACCAGCGTATTCCTTCGGGAAGATATACATCATAGGTCTTGGTGGCATTCCAGTCAACTTCTGCAAATTTCCCGGATTTGTCGATCTCTTCAGGAGTAAAGAGCGCTCTGCCTATAGGACAAACTAGCACATTGCGGCCAAACATAAATTCATCGTTTATATCCCATGTGTTTTTATCGTTTTTAAAGTCCATGAAGAGAGCTCTCATGAACGAATCATCATTTTTTGACACTTGCCAGGCGTGGCTATATATATACGGTAGGAAACGATAGCGTAGTTTTACAGCATCTACAAGGGCGTCATAAACAGGTTCTCCCTTTTTTCCATAGAGATATATTTCACGGGGAGCTCCTGTACCATGGCTTCGCATCATTGTCATGAATGCGCCAAGCTGCATCCATCTTACATATAGTTCTCGGAACTGAGGATTGTCTTTTGCTGAAGCCCAACCATTTGTATTGTAGTCGTTGGCAAGAAAACCACTTATGTCTGAATGAACATTTGGATTAGCTGTCAGGGTAAAGTTCAGGCACACAGGTATCTGCTTACGCATTGCATCCCATGTCGAAGCTACGTCACCACTCCATGTATTGGCACCTGTGCGCTGCTGACCTGCAAAATAGGAACGCGTAAAAATAAATGCGCGCTTGGTGCTGTCGACATTGCGCTGATGGTTGTACACGCCCTCTACAGTCATAAGAGGATATGCATTGCGCACCGAGCGCAGTGATCCGAGCGCTGTTGGCACATCAAGGTCGCGGTCGGTAGCGTTATAGAAATCGGGGTCGGTAGAGTCCATCCACCAGCAATCAACACCCATACGGTGGAGACGTGAGAGATTTTTCCAATATATGTCACGGGCTTCAGCGCTATACGCGTCATAGACTCTTGAACCGCTGGGATAATCATCGCGAGGAGGCCAGCCTGGAAGACCACTGGGAGGGAATGTCTCAAAATCAAGCAGGTGACCTTTGCGAGCCAGTTCGCGATAAGGTTTTGTACCTATGCCAAAAGACTGCCATACAGATACGCTTATATGAGCATTCTGATCATGTACATGATCGATCATCGTCTGAGGTTCGGGAAAACCTTCTGCAAGGAATTCCATTGCATTCCAAAGGAAAGGATTGCCCCAGTATTCCCAGTCCTGTACAATACCATCATAGGGGATTTTCAGGTCGCGATATTTATCCACAACCTCAAGTAATTCAGATTGTGTTGCATAGCGTTCGCGGCTCTGATGAAAACCATAGGTCCAAAGGGGAGCCATAGGCACTTTACCAGAAAGATGACGCATACCGGCTATTACACCGTCGGCGTCGCCGCCGTAGATGAAATAGTAGTCTATGATATCACCGACTTCCGATTCGAGAACAAGTTCATCGGCCTTGCCATTTTCGGGTACCGATATGAACGTTGGAGAATAATTATCCCAGTATACGCCGTAACCTTTGATACTCTGATAGAAGTGAGCATAGTCCTCGGTATTAGTCTGTTCCATACGACGTTGCTCGCCGCGCTGATTCAGTTTGCCGTTTTGAAGCATACCGATACCGTATATAGCCTCGTCAGGTTCTACCGAGAATGTTTGCTTTACCTTATAAGAATTACAGTCAGGACCAGTATGGCGAGGTGTGAAAGCATATTCGCCTTCGGTCATCAAGAGATTACCTTTTGAGTCGGAAAAAGACACCTTACCGTTATCCACTGTGACTGTGAGCTGGTCTGTAGTATATACAGTTTTACCATCCTCTGATTTTTTTACTACTGCAACATTTTCGGGAGCAGCTGTCACCACAAGGCTCTTCTTGTTTGCGGTGTGTCCTTTCTGCGGAGTTTTCACCACCCGCACCACACTTGGAGTGTAGAACTCAATGTTCTGCGCGTTTGCTGTCATTGCCATGACACCAATCAAGCTCAATAAATACTTTCTCATATTCCGTATGTTTTTATTAAAATTTCGGTGCAAAGGTAATGCTTTTTAGCGGAATCATCGGAACATATTTGTTGAAATGTTATTGCACAAATGTTGAAAAGTCCGTTTTTATATACTCTCCCGGCGTGCATCCGTATTCCGACTGAAACACACGGCAGAAGTGGCTTGTAGAAGAAAAGCCCGTGCGCATGGCAACCTCCGACACTGTATATTTGCCTGTCTTTAGCAGACCGGCAGCCTTCTGCATACGGATACTGCGGATAAACGCGCTGGGAGTCTTCTCCATGATCGCCGTCATCTTCTTGTAAAGCCCGGAACGCTCCATGCAGAGGTCGGCGCTCAGCTGCTCCACACTGTAACCGCTTGTGGAAACATTGCGCTCCACAAATTCTATGGCACGGCGCAGGAACTCACTGTCAGCCTCCGACAGCTGGTTTTCATCGGTTTCATCGGCGATACCGGTTTTAGAATCTTTGCCTGTGGTCTCGGCTATTGCCTTCTCATACTCATTGCAGCGGTCGATAAGGGAGTGTATCTGCATAAGCAGCCGTTCCTCCTTGCGCCTGCGCTCCATTTTCCTCCTGCTGTAAAGCGTCATAAGACTTGAGAGCCCCACAATGACAGCGACGGCAACAATAAAATAAATGACAAAGGCAATAGGGGTGAGCCACCACGGCGCACCGACATTGAGGTGGAAAGTGGCGGTGGCAGACGCCTCGCCGCATTGAGCCTTTACAATAAGGGAATAAGCGCCGGGAGCAAGATTCTGCAACGGCAGAATCAGCAAGCCGTTGGAGTCAATCATATAATTGTCTCTTGTTGCCTCGCTCCATTCCTGCCCGTCGGCATCCTCGCCGTCGCCAACGAGCTTATAATAATATAAGGTGTTGCCAGGCAAGGCATAGTTGAGGGCTGAAATCTCAACTATAACGTTTCTGTCACTATAATCAAGCGAGATATCTTTTACATATGCCTCCGACTCCTGTAGTTTCCCACTACCTATTTTCTGCCGCTCGCCATTGATGCTCATTCCCACCAGCATGACATTAAGCGGCGATATTGCGGGAACGGTGTGTCTGGCAACACCATCGGCATCGTAGGTCTGTTGGTTGGCCGCGTGGGCATAGAAAATGCCATCGTTGTAACTGCAAAGCCATACGCCGTCCTGACGGTCAACGTAAATCCAGTTGAAATGTCTGAATCCGAACAGTTCGCCCTGCAGATTGAACTGCTCATAACGTATAATGCTCTCATCGGCAAGAGAAAGACTCCAAACACAGTCGCGGCTCGCAATGAATATCCTTTTGCCTGGCAGGAGCGACACGCCATGAAAGCCATTGTCGCGGCGCATTATCTCCTTGAAACTGCGGTTGCTGATGTCAAATCTGTAGCACACTCCTCCCTTGCTGCCGCTCTTGAACATATAAATTCTGTTGCCATCGGGCACCACAATGCTCGTCTGACCACTGTATCCTTTACCTTCATCACCGCTCATCGGTGTACAGGTGTATTGCAGTTTCAACGTCTTGAGGTCATAACACTGTATCTCGCAAGTGTTGAAAAACAGATAGAGCCTGTTGCCAACGATATGCAGGTCGTGTACTGCGTTCAAGGTGTCCGACAACGCTATCAGCCGTTTCGGATTATCAAGATTTACCAGCGCATCACCTGTGCGCACCCACATCTCACTGTTATCATCACACAGCACATCGAGCACCTGTCCGTTGATGCCATGATGAGAGTATATGCTGTCAATATTCGTGATGAAACGCTCAGTCCTAAGGTTCAGGCATTTGTATTTTCCCCATTGCTTAAACCACACCCTATCATGGTTGTCGGCATACACTGTGTAAGGCATGTCGCATCCCGGTAGCGCGCTCTCCACACTGTCGGCAACAGCCAGATGACGGAAACGTGCCCCGTCGTAAATATCCACAAACCCATTCGACGTGACAACCATTCTTCCGTCCTTAGCCTGAAGAATATGCACAATGTGACTGTTGGCAGGACCACCGCCTGTGTCCACTCTCTTGAACACAAGGCTGTCCGGCGAGAAGTCCCAGACACTACCCGATATCCATTGCGGAAAAGCAAAAAGGGCAACAAAAAGCAGTATGTTATAAATATGGTTACGCATCAGCTTTGTTTATAAAATAATCCTTAATCCTTTAGACAGCCAACAGGTACAACGAGCACCCCGTCTGAGCGGCGATAGGCGTATGGTCCACTGGCTGTAAGCACCATAAGAAACGACGGCTGTTTCATCTTCGTCGTATCAATCTTGGCGGCAAGTGTGGTGAGCGTTTTCACTCCTTCTTCTATAAGCTTGTCGCCACCCAACTTTATCTCCACAAGTCCGTAATTGCCATTGCGTAAATGTATAACTGCATCGCACTCCAACCCGTAGCGGTCGCGGAAATGATAGACATTTCCCTGCAAAGCCTCGGCAAAAACACGAAGGTCACGCACACAAAGCGTTTCAAACACAAGTCCGAAGGTTTCCAGATCGGAGATTAAATCAGAAGGACCAAGTCCCAAAGCGGCAGTGGCAATAGACGGGTCGGTGAAATACCTTGTGTCGGAAGTGCGTATTGCTCCTTTAGAGCGTAGATTCGGATTCCACGCTTCCATGTCCTCCACCACAAAAATACGTTTCAATGCTCTGACATAGGAGGCAAGCGTATCCTCATTGCTCAGCGTTTTCTCATTTGTCTTGAGGTCGGCACTGATGGTGGCAAGATTAGCCTGTGCTCCCTGATGACGGGCATACGACCGCAAAAGCCTGTGCACGAGCGACGGGTCACGCGACACCCCGTCTGCCATCTGAACATCCCGCTGCTCAACGGCGGCAACATAGTCGAAAGCCTGATCAAGAGCTATCTCGTCTCTCATCCCCACAGACAAAGGCCATCCTCCACGGCATGCGGCAAATGCTATACGCTCAAAGTCAATCTTGGAAATACCTGCAATGTCAGTATTCCCCTCAAAAAGCGATTTCAGCGACACCTCGCCGGAAGACTCCCCCGACTCCCATAACGACATAGGGCGCATCTTCAGCCAGCCGAAACGTCCTGTTCCGCTGTGTATCACCTGGCTCATATCGGCAGGCACGCTTGACCCTGTTAAAATAAACTGTCCAAGACTGTGGCTGTGATCTGCTTCAAAACGGATACTGTCCCACAACATCGGAGCCACCTGCCATTCATCTATCAAGCGAGGCTTCTCACCTTTCAATAAAATTTCAGGATTGATAGTTGCCAGCTGTATGTTTTGAGCTGTTTTGCCTGGCTGTGACATATACAGCACGCTTTTTGCCATCTGTTCCGCAGTGGTGGTTTTCCCGCACCATTTTGCACCTTCCAACAGCACGGCTCCCTTACCTTCCAGTTTTCGCGCCAACAATCGGTCAGCTATCCGTGGTTTATAGTTATGCTCCATACTCAAATCGTAATTTTTCTTGACTGCAAAGGTATAAGTTTTTTTTCAAAATCAGCACATATAAGTATAAGATTTTAAGTAGTTTAACATTTTCGTTCGGCAGTTTGACTGTATTTTGTTCGGCAGTTTGACCATAAAATTAAAGATTGTGCCTGGAATTTGGGAAACAATCTTTATTTTTATTGCGGTTTGTTACATTAATATTTATTACATAGGTGTTATGGCAAATGTGACACTATAGCCTCTCTGCGGCATGGCGGCAAGGGAGAGCTCATAGCCCTGCATCATCAGAATCTGGCGTGACAGTGGAAGCCCTATGCCCGAGCCGTGATGCTTTGTGGTGTAGAACGGCACGAACAGGTCGCGGATGCTTTCGGGAGCAATCGGCGCCCCGTCGTTGCTCATGTACAGGTTGCGGCTCCACGTCGCGCCGATGTTCTTTGCCCCAGCCTCGATGGCATTCTTCACTATGTTGATTAATGCCTGGCGGAGCAAGTTTGCGTCCATGCAAAGGATGGTGGAGTGGGGGATGTCGATGTGCCATGTCAATGACGGATACATGCAGGCGATGCCCGCGATGAAGTCGTGCAGGGGCACGTCCGTGGGCTCGGGCTTTTGTATCTGGGTCATTTTGCGGTAGCTGTCCACAAAGGCGGCAAGTGCCATGGTGGTGTCGTGTATAGCCTCTATTCCCTCACGGTAGGGAGTGGACCTTATGGAGGGATTGGCAAGATAAGCCTGGCAGATGCTGAGTATGGGCGTGGTGGCATTGTTGATTTCGTGGGTAAGCACACGTGTGAGCTTCTCCCACGACTCCACCTCGCTGCGTGCAGTCAGCCGTCCTATGTCGTTTTCCATGTCGTTGAGAGCTTTCAGCAGTGCCTTTTCTCCGAACAGCATCCTTTTGCCCGGCAGGCGGAATGTGAAGTCGCCGTTGCGAACAGCCTCCCTCATCAGAAAAGCCACATCGCGCAGCCGGCACTGGTGGCGGTAGGCGAGACAGATGATTGCCGCGATGATGATAGTGGCACCTATTATATATATTGATATTTTCATTTTTACACACCCTCCTACTTTAATTTGGCATACAGCGTCTGTCGGGTTATGCCGAGCAGTTCGGCAGCCTTTGAGATATTGCCGTGACACTTGTCCACCACCTTTCTCACATGCGCTGTCTCCACGCTCTCGAGCGTGGCAATGCTGCTGTTGTTGTCGATGGCATCCTTCAGTGTGCGGATAAGCTCATCGTTGTCCCATGGTTTGGTGATGAAGTCGGCAGCGCCGCTTTTAAGTCCCCTCACGGCTAATTTCACATCGGCGAAGGCTGTGGCGAGCACCACTGGTATGTCGGCATGCAGGCGGTGTATGGAGCGCAGCCATGTAAGCCCCTCCTGCCCGCTGTTCATACCAATGGCGAAATTCATGTCGAGCAATATCACATCCACCCTTTCCTGCTGCAGCACCGTAAGCACTCCGTCAGGATGGGGCAGGGTGAGTATGCGCTCAAACACATTGGCAAGGCATATCCTCAGTGCCGTAAGTATGGCGGGATTGTCGTCCACCACCAGTATCGTTCCGTATTTCATATTGTTTGAATAATCTGTTTGCAAAAGTATGAAAAATCAGCCAATTGGCGAAGGAAAAGAGGGAAAATGTTTGATTTTCATACACAAGACTGTATGATTTTCATACAATCCGCCTGTCGGGAAGCGGTTTTTCTTGGCTGTTTGGCAGGAAAGGCATAATTTTGCAAGCGGAAAAAGTAAAAAACAAAAAATGATAATGATATGATTAAGACTGAAAAACTTACGAGAATCTTCCGCACAGAGGATGTGGAGACTGTGGCGCTCAACGGTGTGAGCATTGAAGTTGCCGACGGCGAGTTTGTGGCAGTGATGGGACCGTCGGGCTGTGGCAAGTCAACACTGCTCAACATACTCGGACTGCTTGACAGCCCCACCGAGGGAAAATACTGGCTTGGCGGCGACCCGGTGGGCGATCTGAAGGAGAGGCAGCGCACGGCATACCGCAAAGGGCGCATAGGCTTTGTGTTCCAAAGTTTCAATCTCATCGACGAGCTGACGGTGGAGGAAAACGTTGACCTTCAGCTGAAATATCTCGGTGTGGAGAAAAAGGAGCGCCGCGAGCGTGTACTCGACATTCTGCGCAAAGTGAAGCTGAGCCATCGTGCCAAGCACTATCCCCACCAGCTTTCCGGCGGTCAACAGCAACGAGTGGCAATAGCCCGTGCCGTGGTGGGCAGACCAAGCATCATACTTGCCGACGAGCCTACGGGTAACCTCGACTCGAAGAACGGCATGGAGGTGATGCAGCTGTTGAGCGAGCTTAATCAGGAAGGTACCACCATCGTGATGGTTACTCACTCCCAGCACGACGCAACATACGCCAGCCGCATTATTAATCTTTTCGACGGACAGGTATTATGAAATCATATTTTAAATTTTTATCCCGCAACAAGTTATATACAGCCATTGAGGCGTTCGGGCTGTCGGTTGCGCTCGGTTTTGTGATTATCCTCGCCTCATACGCCCGCATGGAATACAACGTGGGCAAGGACATAAAGGCAGCAAAGGATATTTATGCCGTTGGCATGGGCAACTGTCTCGGCATGACGTGGGGCACGCCGCAGGAGTTTTTCCCCTCCATACCGGAGATAAAGCAGTGGACACGCTTTGCCGAGGTGTATGGTGTGAGAGGCATTATGATGGGCAACAGATACATGAAGGCAAACGCATACGCCATTGATACCAACTTCTTCCAGATGTTCGACTATGAGCTGCGCGGCTGTCCGCGTGACCGCGTGCTGACAGATGAGAAGCAGGTTATCATCAGTGAGTCGTTTGCCGCCAAAGCCTTCGGCAACGAGCCCCCCGTGGGCAAGATCCTTAATATCGACACGGGGCAAAGCGGCATACAACAGTTTACGGTCACCGGCGTGATGCAGGACTTCGGCAGCGGCGACTTCTTCAAGCCCTGCGACATCATGCTGTCGATGAAGCACAAGGAGAATATCCTGTCGAGAATGGATAACTTCGGTGAGGTAATTCCCTTTGTGCGCCTCGCCAAGGGCGCCGACTCCGGGAAGGTTGCCTCAACACTGCTTGACAAATATATGAAATACTGGAAGGACTATAAGCGTGAGGGCGAATTCCTTTGGGGCTCCACACTGACGCGTCTCGACAAGCTATATTTCTACGACGGCAACTCGTGGATGTTCCGTCACGGCAACAAGAAGTTTGTGGATATCATGTTTATCGTAGTCCTCGTGCTGCTCTTATCGGCTATTCTCAACTATATCAACCTCACCGTAGCACAGGCAGGCAAGCGTGCCAAGGAGATGGCTACAAGGCGGTTATTGGGCGAAAGCATCATGGGTGTCGTGATACGGTATTTCAGGGAGTCGGCAGTGTTCACCACATTCTGTTTCCTCATTGGACTGCTGCTGGCGTATGCCATGATACCCGCATTCTGCGACATCCTCGATGCTGATGTCTCAATACCGCTGTCTGCCGGTGTGCTGTGCTGCACGGTGGCGGCAATCATCCTCATCTCGCTCGTGTGCGGCATCGTGCCTGCTGTGGTGGTGTCACGTTTCAGTCCCATCGATGTGGTCAAGGGCAGCCTCAGGATGAAGAGCAAGATGTGGTTCAGCAAGATGTTCATCGTGGCGCAGGGCGTGGTGAGCACCGTGCTCATAGCCGTGGGCATGGTCATGGCTCTGCAGATGCACCACCTTGCCACACTCCCTCTTGGACTTAACACCAAAGACCTTATAGTCGCATCTACAATTGCGATAGGCACGGATTATGACCGCCAGCAGATACTTGCCGACAGGCTGAGAGCCCTGCCCGAGGTGGAGGAAGCCGTTCCTACAGGCGGAACGCCCCTGCAATGCGGCTGCAATGCTGTGCATGACGGTGAAGAGACCATGGGATGGCTGCGGATGTCGAGGCTCGACTCTACGGCTATGAACATGCTTGGCATCAAGGTGCTGGAGCAGTATTGCGCCCCCTCTGAGAACAAGCTGTGGATTACGGAAAGCGGAAAACGATATTTCAAGGTGTCGGCAGAGAGTCAGAATTTCGGGCGGCTGAAAGACGGTAAGCCCGATTATGAGTGCTGCGGAGTCATCAGTGACTTCATTTCCGGAGGAGCGCTTGCCACGGAAATGGACAACACCTACAACGCCGTGATGGTTCCGGCACACGACGGATATTATTATACCACACTCATAAAGACGCGGGGCGACCACGACAAGGCGCTCGCCGCCATAAGAAAGACATACAGTGAGGTGGCAAAGGAGCTGACTGGAATGCCGCTCGACTTCGAGGGTAAATACATAGACGACTCTCTGGCTGACGATCTGAAGGAGAAGCGCAACACAATGATGCTCGTCCTCACCTTCATGCTGGTGTCGGTCCTCATCTCCGCCCTCGGCATGTTTGCCATGTCGGTGTATTACAGTGAGCAGCAGCGGCGTCAGATAGCCCTGCGCAAGGTGATGGGCGCCACCACTGCCAATGCCGTGTGGACCTTGTCGCGGCGCTTTGTGGTGATGACGGCAGTGGCAATGGTGATAGCCCTGCCCGTGAGCATAAAGATAGCAACGAGGTATCTGCAGGACTTTGTTCACCGCATCGACTTCCCGTGGTGGACCATACCCGCCGCAGCGGCGTTCACCCTCGTCATTGCCTTTGCCTCGGTGATAAGCCGCACCCTTAAGGTGGCTACGGGCAACCCCGTGGACAGCATCAAGACGGAATAATTGTTTAACAATATTATACATAGCATAAAAAATACCGACAGTGAATTTTGAGTTTCCACCAGTTCCACCATTTCCACCAAGGTGGTGGTAGTGGTGGAAACTCTGCGGAAAACTAAATTATAGCTCACATTTTCAGCTCTTAATGTTTTTATACTCAGCAGGTTCTTTCCGCAATGATAATTATGCGTGCTAAGTATCAAACCAATTTTAACGTTTTTATACAATATTCAATTATATATACAATTATGCTTGCCTAATTGTGTGATTCCAACTTTTCCACCACGTTTCCGCAAGGGTGGTGGAAATGGTGGAACTGGTGGAAACGTGAATTTTATATTACAAGTGACGGATATAAAAGTATTCCGCCAGCTGCCCAATAATATTTTGCCAGCTACCAAAAGACATTCTGCCAGCTGCCGCGCCAATTTTCGTAGGTCGTCACAGCAAATCTCATCGGCTAACTTGTAGTTTTTAGTAGTAGGCTAATATTTTAGGTAAAACATAATTGTTTCAAAATTGATGGAGAAAGCATAAAATGTAGCTGATAAGTGTAAAAACAACACTTAAAGCCACTACTTTTTATGCTTTGTTTACAACACTTATTTTGCTGATAATCAGAGCATGTTAACTTTTCTATCACTACTATTTGTTTATATCCTATTGCAAATGCAAAAAAATAATAATATCTTTGCAACCGAAATCACGAATGCGATTGTTCGACGTTCGACAAAATGGATTTTGAAAACCAAACGATAAAAGATAACTTAAAATTAAAATTTAAAAAATTGACTTTATGAAAAAGAGTTTAGTTCTATTTCTGATGGCAATGCTTGTATCAGTAACGGCTCTTGCCCAAAGCACAATCAAGGGTAAGGTTGTTGACGAGGCAGGCGAAGCCATCATTGGAGCCTCGGTGATGATCAAAGGTTCATCGCAGGGGACAGTGACCGACCTCGATGGTAATTTTACCGTCCAAGTCCAACCTGGGGGGGTGTTGACTATATCTTATATAGGATATGTCACTCAGGACGTGAAGGCTGCCAACGGTATGAGAGTGACACTGAAAGAAGACAACACCACTCTCGATGACTTGGTGGTTGTGGGTTACGGTGTACAGAAAAAGTCTGTTGTGACCGCGTCTATCGCCAAGGTGAGCTCAGAGGACCTCGAAGGCAAAAGTCGTCTTCGTGCAGATGATGCCTTGAAGGGACTTGCTGCCGGTGTGAATGTAACATCATCGTCGGGTCAGCCTGGTTCTAAGTCTATGATTCGTATCCGTGGTGTGGGTACCATTAATAACTCTGAGCCACTTTATATCATCGACGGTATGCCAACCGACCAGGATGGTATGGAGGCTGTTAACCCTGCTGACATCGAGTCAATGGAGGTGTTGAAGGATGCCGCCTCAGGTGCCATCTACGGTGCCCGTGCCGCCAATGGTGTTATCCTTGTTACTACGAAGAAGGGTAAGATAGGTAAGGCAAGCATCAACTATAACTTCTCTTATGGCTGGCAGAGCGCATGGAAAAAACGCGATGTGACAGGAGCAGCAGACTACGCTACCCTGATGAATGAGAAGTATATAAATGGTAAACAATCTCTGCCTGAAACCCTCCAATATTTAAAGGATCCATGGGATATCACAGACATCAACGGTGATAAGGTTGAAGGATTTGGTACAGACTGGCAGAATGCTTTGTTTAATGACAATGCTCCTATCGTTCAGCACGACGTTTCAATTAGCGGTGCAAGTGAAAAGGTGAATTATTATCTCTCTCTTGGCTATTTCACACAAGATGGTATTATTGGCGGTAATTATGGACAGTCTAATTATGACCGTCTTACTATCCGTTCAAATAACAATTATACTCTGATTGACGCCACCAAGGAGCGTAACTTCCTGAACAAGTTGGAACTTGGAACAAACATTTCTTATATGCGTGTTCATAATACAGGCGTTCCTGGAGGTACAAACTCTGCTTTTGGCTCAGCTCTTGGCTCAGCTCTTTATCTTGCTCCAACACTGCCTATTACTCTTCGTGGTGATGCTGCGCAGAAACAGGCAGACTTGTACTCAGGATATGAGCTTTATAAGGATGCAAATGGTGCCCCTTACAGCGTTCCTGGCGGCTCATACAATGAGATGAACAACCCAATAGCTATGATGCAAGGTAATCCAACACGCTACTGGTCACAGAAATTTATGCCTAAGTTCTCCATAGACCTCCAGTTGTGGGACAACTTGAAATATCATTTCACATGGAGTGCAGAGCAGAGCTTCTGGGGCAACCACAGTGCGACACTGCACAAGTTTTATCTTTCTGGCAATAACAAGGCAGACCACACAGAAGCTGGGTCCTATAAGGGTAACAGGTCGACATGGCAGGTTGAGAATACTTTGACATACGACAAGACAATCGGTAAGCATACATTCGGTATCGTGCTTGGTCAGTCTGCATTGAAGTCAAAGGGTGACGATATTTCTTACTCTCATTGGAATCTGATAAATTTGGGTAAGCCATATCCTAATTATACTCTTGGTGAGATTAATGAGATAACCACCGATGAAAAGGGTAATATCACAGGTGTGAAACCTCTTGTGGGCGGTAGTGCGGGCCCTTACGTAGAGCACCGCATGTCTTCTCTCTTTGGACGTTTGAGTTATAACTTCGATGAGCGTTATATGCTCCAGTTCACTCTCCGTCGTGACGGTTCAAGCCGCTTCGGCGCAAACAACAAGTATGGTACATTCCCCTCTGTATCTCTCGGATGGAATGTTATGAACGAGGCATTCATGGAGAAGACAAAGAACTGGCTCACCAACTTCAAGGTTCGTGCAAGCTGGGGTAAGAATGGTAACGACAACATCGGCGACTTCGCTTATACTACCCTCTCTACCGTTGGCGGCTCAAGTAACTATCAGTTCGGAAGCACAGCTATTATGAATACAGGTTCTAAGGCTAACCGTCTTGCCAACCCTGACTTGAAGTGGGAAGAGAGTGAGCAGACAGACCTTGGTCTTGACTTCGGTTTCTTCAACAATGCTTTGACATTCACTGTTGACTACTTCATCAAGAAGACTAACGGTATGATTATTGATATGCCAATCCCAAGTTATGTGGGTGAGCGGAGACCTCTTGCCAACGTGGGTGATATGGAGAACTCAGGTGTTGAGTTTGAGCTTGGCTATAAATGGAACATCGGTGATGCTAACTTCGCAATCAAAGGCAACGCCTCTTATCTCCATAACGAGTTGAAGAATCTTGGTAATGACACTGGTTTCTTGAACTACGGTATCAGCCAGTTCTCTGACGGTGGCACACGTGCTGAGAACGGACAGCCTTTCCCGTTCTTCTATGGCTATAAGTCAGCTGGCGTGTTCCAGAATATGGATGAAGTCAATGCTTATAAGAATGCTGACGGCTTGCTCATTATGCCAGAGGCACAGCCTGGTGACCTCCGTTTCGTTGATATGAACGGTGATGGTAAGATTACATCTGATGACCGTACAAAGATTGGTAAGGGAACTCCCGACTGGTCATTCGGTCTCAACTTCAATGCCGAGTGGAAGGGTTTCGACTTCAGTCTGTTCCTGCAGGGCGTAAGTGGTGTTGACGTATTCGACGCTACATATCGTTCAGATATTGGTTCTGGTAACTTCCCGACTTGGATGCTCGGGCGCTGGACTGGTGAGGGCACATCAAATAAGTATCCAATCCTGAAAGCTGGCGACAGCAAGAACTGGGTAATCAGCGACCTCTATGTGCAGGACGGCTCATATCTCCGTCTGAAGAACATCCAGCTTGGTTACACTCTGCCACGCAAGCTGACACAGAAGATTGGCGTTAGCCGTTTCCGCGTGTATGGAATGGCTGAGAACCTCTTCACTTGGACAAAATACTGGGGATTCGACCCGGAAATCGGTTCAGGCAGCACATCACTCGGTGTAGACTATGGAGTTTATCCACAGGCTCGCACATGGACTGTAGGTTTCAATCTTTCATTCTAAACAACATATCTAAAAAGAAATTATTATGAATAAGAATATAAAAATAATGTCCGTAGCACTCGCTTCCACACTCGTTCTCGGTTCTTGTAGCGATGACTTTCTGGAGGTGAAGAACCCAACAGGTGAGCCATTGGAGGAGTACTACACAACAGACGCAAGACTCCAAGAGTCTCTTACATCCGCTTATGCACCGCTCCACTGGCCAGACTGGGACAATGCAGCATACAATGACCTTACAGTTGATGCTGAGATTATGGGTGACGACTTCTGGGTAGGTGGTCAGAGTATAACCGATAACCCGCACTGGCACAAACTCTTTAATTTTGAGGCTGACGGCAATAACACTCTTGCCACACTTTGGGGAGATTTTTATTCAGGTATCAAGCGTTGCAACGATTGTATCAAATATGCTTCTTGGAATGGCGCATCTGAGTCAGTAAAGAAATCTGTAGAAATGCAGGCACGTTTGCTCCGTGTTTATTACTATAACATTCTCTGGCATTACTATGGCAATGTGCCATTCTATTTGGAGAATCTTTCAATTCCATATACTGCACCTCAGCTGACAGCTGATGAGATTTATAATCAGCTTCTTCCTGAGTTGGAGGCTATCATTGCTTCTGATGTTCTTCCTATGCGTTGGAGTAATTCTGAGGCTGGCCGTGTGTCGCAGGCAATGGCTTATATGCTCTATGCTGAGATGGTGATGTATCAGAACGATAAGGCACGCTATCCGCAGGCTCTTACTTATATGAAAGCAATCATCAGTGACAGCAAATATTCGCTCAATCCAGACTACGCCGCATTGTGGGAAGAGAACGGTGAATGGTGCGAGGAGTCAATTTTCGAGATTAACTATGACGATGACAATGCTCAGCGCGACTGGGGTGACGCGGCATTGAATTCGGGCGGTTCGGTGCTTCCTACACTTATTTCTCCTAAGGGATGGCCTGGTGGTGACGGATGGGCTGGTGAAGACGGTTGGGGATTCCTCCCAATGCGTGTTGAGACAGCAGAGCAGCTCTTTCCAGAGGGCGACCTCCGCCGCGATGCTACTGTATGGGATGTTCATGGATTTGAATATGAAACCCGTTATCAGGATACACACTATTGGCTGAAGAAATATCGTCCAACTTCTGAGAATTGTAAGGACAGCCCATCTTCACACAACTTGAACTATAACAACAACAAGCGTATCTACCGCTATGCAGAGACATTGCTCAATGCTGCCGAGCTGCTGCTCGCTACAGGCGGAAGCGCATCTGAGGCGCTGAACTATCTGAATCAGGTGCGCACACGTGCCGGACTTTCTGGATATTCTGAGTGTACTCTCGATAACATTCTCAATGAGCGTCACCTGGAGTTCTGCGGCGAGGGCAAGCGTTACTTCGACCTTGTGCGTACCGGCTATGCTGCAACAACTCTCGTGCCCGACAAGTACGGCTATCGCACAAACAGCTGGACACCAAACAAGAAGCATATTCCTCTGGCACAGTCAGAGCTTGACGCAGACCCGACATTGAAACAGAATGACTATTAAATAAACAATTAAGACATTTCGAATTATGAACAAGTTTTTTAAATATATAGGTTGCATACTATTCTCAGGGCTGGCTCTGGCAGCCTGCTCCCCTGAGGAGTTTGCAGGTGCGGATCCGAAGGGACTTCCTACAATGGATGGCAGACAGATTTCCGTGGAGACCGACCAAGAGACTAATACCGCCGTGTTTACTCTGAGTGGAGACTTTAAGGGGTGCTATCCTGTATGGTATCTTGACGGTAAAGTCTATTCAATTCTTCCAACAGCAAGCTATCACAGCATGGAAGCAGGAGACCATACGCTTGAAGCAAAGCTGATGAATCGCAACGGACAGTCGCAGGCGGCTGTGTCAGGCAGTTTCACTTTCAATGAGACAAAGGTTGACTACACTCCTTATTTCAGTAAGCTCTGCAACAAAGAGTGGCGCATTGATTATGCAGAGAAGGGACACATGGGTTGTGGACCCTCAGGCACAGACGGCTCAGAATGGTGGAGTGCCGATGTGAACAATAAGGCTGACTGGGGTGTGTATGACGACCGCATCTCTTTCACACACTCTGAGGCTGACGGTGTGGCGGCTGGTTCTTATTCCTATAATCCGGGTGAAGGCGGAACAGTTTATGTAAATACAGGCTGTACAATTTTCCCTGAGTATAACACTGGTGATGGACAGGACTTTATGGCTCCGGTTTCGGCACAGACAGCAGGTTTCACACTGATTCCCGGAACATACAACGACGAGGAATGTCTTTATATACAGTTTGCTCCACAGACCATATTGCCTTACATTCCTAACGATGCGATGTATAACAATCCGTATTTCCGTGTAGAGGCTCTTACCAACAGCCGTCTGGTTCTCATTGCCGACGAGGGCAACATTGCATGGCGTTTGGTATTCACCAGCCGCGAGGACACAGGTCTGCCTGAGGAGCCTGACACACCAGGCGCTACATTTGACTGGAATTACGATGCAGCATCTAATATGTGGAAGGCTGTTGACGGCGGCAGCTCGTTTGATAAAATAGAGACATGGTTTGCCAATGACGGTTGGACCGTATTGGATCCTCAGCCTGAGGTTAAGGCAACAGGCGACGGCTACGAGGTTGTTGTTCCTGAGGGTACAGGTGGTTCTCAGTGGCAGGGACAGGTGAAGATTCATACCACTCTCGCTGCCAATGGTGACAAGAAATACAACTTCTATTGCCTTGTGGATGCCGATAACGATGTTCCTGGCATGACCATCAAGCTGACAGAAAACGGTAATGACGATAACTTCTTCTTTGCAGACCGTCATGATATTTCGGGTGACAAGCAGTTTGTATATAAGGCAGAGGGAGTGAAACTTGCCAAAGGTACCGATGCACAGGCTTTGTCGCTGGTGCTCGACCTTGGCGGTGCACCTGCCGGCACAAAGGTGAAGATTAGCAAGATCTACTTTGAGCAGGACAATACCGTAGGTTACGATGATGACGCAAATATGTGGAAAGCCGTTGACAATGGCAGCTCGTTCCTGAGCTTTGAGACATGGTTTGCCAATAATGATTGGCAGACATTGGAGCCACAGCCCGAAATCAAGCACGACGGCAATGCCTATACATTCACTGTTCCAGAGGGAACTGGTGGTTCTCAGTGGCAGGGTCAGTTGAAGATACACACCAATCTTACAGCAGAGCTTGCAAGCACATATAATTTCTCATGCAAGATAGAGATGGACAATGATGCTCAGGGTGTGACCATAAAGCTGACAGAGGATGGTGATGACAATAACTTCTTCTTTGGAGATCGCCACAATGTTACGGCAGACAAGGCATTTGTTTATTCTGCCAAGGGTGTAACCCTGCCGATAAACGATGCTAAAGCGCTGATGCTGGTGCTCGACTTTGGCGGCACGCCCGGCGGCACAAATGTGAAAGTAAGCGAGATTGTATTCTCAAAAGCTGAATAAAAGATTATTGATTAAAATAGTGAGGATGTACCACAATGCTGAGAGACATCAACCTTGGTAGAAAGTGTTGTGATACATCCTCTTTTCTTAAAATAGGATATAGAATAATATATGTATAAGAGATTTCTGATTTTTTTAATGATGGTGCCGATGGTCATGGTGGCAGCTTCATGTGGCGGTGATTCTGATGACGATGGCTCTCAGCCTGTTACAGATGTTATTACGCTAAGTTCCAAGTCCTTGAATTTCGACGGCAATGCCGGTTCGCAGACCGTTACTATTTCCACTAATCACGAATGGGCGGCAAGCGTCAGTGACTCTTGGATAAGCGTCACTCCTAACAACTCAACTAATCAGAACACTACGCTTACTGTGAGCGTACAAAAGAACGGAGAATATGACGGACGCGAGGGCACCATTACCATCATGGCAGGCGCAGCCCGTGAATATATCACTGTGAAACAGGCAGGTGGTGACGGTGTGCCCGACCCAAATGCAATAACTTGTCCCATAGAAGGATATAAACTGGTGTGGAATGACGAGTTTGACAATGGCACAAGTTTGGATGGAGCATATTGGACACATGAAGTGCAGAAATCAGGCTGGGTGAACAATGAACTGCAGAATTATGTAAACCAGAATTCACCGAGTGGTAAGAAGGTTACAGAACTAAAGAATGGAGCTTTAAGAATAAACTGTTTTAAGGAGGATGGAAAGATTTACTCCGGTCGTGTTTATGCCAATGTTAACACAGGCTGGCAGTATGGCTATTTCGAGGCAAAGATAAAATTGCCAAAGGGCAAGGGCACATGGCCTGCATTCTGGATGATGCCAGTGGGCAACGACTGGAGCACCAACCCGTGGCCTATGTGTGGCGAAATCGACATTATGGAAGAAGTGGGCGTGGTGCCCAATGAGGTCTCTTCGTCTATCCACACACAGGATTACAACCACACAAAGAATACTCAAAAGACTCATGCCATGACAATAGACAAGGCTGAAGGTGAGTTCCACGTATATGCACTGGAATGGACCGCCGATGCCATCACGACATACGTTGACGGCAAGGTGCAGCTGGCTGTCACAAAACAGCAGCTTGGCTCAGGACACAACCAGTGGCCGTTCCATTATGCCTTCTATCCTATTCTCAACCTTGCATGGGGCGGCTCCTGGGGCGGCATGAACGGTGTTGACGAAAGCGCACTGCCCGTGACAATGGAAGTGGAATATCTGAGAGTATTCCAGAAGAAATGACAAGTAAAATACTGGTTATCGCGATGATGCTTTCTCGGCGTACTGTCAGTGGAGGCAAAGAAGGAAAAGAGCGGGTTTGTGAGAATAAAGTATCCTAAGATAAACCGCAAAGTATCTTAACATAAAGTACGAAGTAATATATATAATAAAAATGAAGAAAATACTGACAGCTACAATCCTGAGCATAAGTTTCACTCAGGCTATACAGGCGCAGACTCTGCCGGTGTATCTCGACGATACCAAGCCGGTGGAGCAGAGAATTGAAGACGCTCTGTCGCGCATGACGCTCGACGAGAAGATTGCCGTGATACATGCACAGAGCAAGTTCTCATCACCCGGCGTGAAACGCTTGGGATTTCCTGATTTCTGGACCGACGACGGGCCACACGGAGTGCGCCCCGACGTGCTTTGGGACGAGTGGGAGCAGGCAGGACAGACCAACGACTCGTGCGTGGCATTCCCTGCGCTCACCTGTCTTGCATCTACATGGAACCCGCAGATGTCGCTCATCTACGGCGAGGCTCTTGGCGAGGAGGCTCTCTACCGCGGCAAGGACATGATACTGGGCCCCGGCGTGAACATCTACCGCACTCCGCTCAACGGACGCAACTTTGAATACATGGGCGAAGACCCTTATCTTGCATCGCGCATGGTGATTCCTTACATAAAGGGCATGCAGTCGAAGGGCGTGTCGGCGTGCGTTAAGCACTACGCCCTGAACAACGACGAGGAATACCGCCATCAGGTGAACGTGACAGTGAGCGACCGCGCTCTGCACGAGATTTATCTCCCTGCATTCAAGGCTGCCGTACAGGAAGCCGGTGTTTGGGGAGTGATGGGTGCCTACAACCTGTATCAGAACCAGCACAACTGCCACAATGCCACAATGCTCAACAAGATTCTCAAGAGCAACTGGGGATTTGACGGAGTGGTGGTGAGCGACTGGGGCGGATGCCACGACACCGAGGAGGCAATAACCAACGGGCTCGACATGGAGTTTGGCTCGTGGACCAACGGTCTGACCATGGGAGCCTCAAACGCCTACGACAACTATTACCTTGCCGAGCCTTACAAGAAGCTCATCAAAGAAGGCAAGTACACCGAGAAGGAGCTCAACGACAAGGTGCGCCGCATACTGCGCCTGTTCTTCCGCACCACTATGAACCGCAACCGCGCACAGGGTTTCCTCTGTTCTGAGGCTCACTATGCCACAGCCCGCACCGTTGCCGACGAAGGTATCGTATTGCTGCAGAACAAGAACAACATTCTTCCCATGGCATTGACAGGCGGCAAGCGTGTGCTTGTGGTTGGCGAGAACGCCATAAAGATGATGACCGTGGGCGGAGGCTCTTCTTCGCTGAAGGTGCAGCGTGAGATTCTGCCGCTCGAAGGCATCGAGGCAGTGTGCAAGGCTGCCGGAGCCACCTGCGACTATGCCCGCGGCTATGTGGGCGACATCAATCAGAGCTACAACGGCGTTGTGGTGGGCCGTGACCTCAGGGACGACCGTTCCAAGGAGGAGCTTATCGCCGAGGCTGTGGAGAAGGCAAAGGGTGCCGACTATGTCATATATGTGGGCGGTCTGAACAAGAGCGACTATCAGGACTGCGAGGGTCACGACCGCAAGAACATGGAGATGCCCTACGCCCAGAACGAGCTGATGGAGGCTTTGCTTAAAGTTAACAAAAACTTGGTTTTTGTCTGCATCTCGGGCAACGCCATCTCGCTGCCCTGGAAAGACAGGGTGCCTGCCATCGTGCAGGGCTGGTTCCTTGGCTCAGAGAGCGGCAATGCCATCGCCGACGTGCTCACGGGCAAGGCAAATCCTTCGGGCAAGCTGCCATTCACTTGGTATGCCGACCTCAATCAGGTGGGCGCCCATGCGCTCGGCACCTATCCCGGCACATGGCGTACTGATGACAACAAGATTATCGATGAGGAATATAAGGAAGGCATCTACGTGGGCTACCGCTGGACCGACAAGAACAAGCAGCGCCCGATGTTTGCCTTCGGCCACGGTCTGAGCTACACCACATTCAAGCTCAGCGGCGCAAAGGCAGACAAGAAGGTGATGACCGCCAATGACAACATCACATTCACCGTGAGCGTCACCAACACCGGCAACCGTGCAGGTGCCGAGGTGGTGCAGCTCTATATCCGCGACGTGAAGGCTTCGGTAGACCGTCCGCTTAAGGAGCTCAAGGGCTTCAGCAAGGTCTGTCTGCAGCCAGGCGAGACCAAGGATGTTGCCATCACCGTGAACAAGGATGCCCTCAGCTTCTACGATGAGGCTACGGGTGCATGGAAGGCTGAGCCGGGCGACTTCGAGGCGCGCATAGGCAATGCCAGCGACAATCTTACACAGACTGTGAAGTTTACGTTAAAAGAAAGTTAGTATATTTGCGCACTAAACGACTAAAAACAAAAGCAATATGAAAAGAATCACAACCATTGCAGTGGCTGCGCTGACAGCGGCATCGGCATTTGCGCAAAAGCTGCCGATGAACGAGTATGTTGACCAGCTGATGCAGAAAATGACCGTGGAGGAGAAAATTGGTCAGCTCAATCTTCTGCCCGGTGGCGACATCACCACGGGAGCCGTAATGAACAGTCCGCTGGCACAGCTCACTGCCGAGGGAAAGCTCGGCGCTGTGCTCAACGTCAAGGGACAGGACAAAATCAGGGAGCTGCAGCGCATAGCTGTGAAGAAGAGCCGTCTGGGCATTCCGCTGCTCATAGGGCAGGACGTGATCCACGGCAACCAGACCGTGTTCCCCATACCTCTGGCGCAGGCTTGCTCATGGGACATTGCTGCCATTGAGCAGGGAGCGCGCATAGCCGCCAAGGAAGCCACGGCACAGGGAATAAACTGGGTGTACAGTCCGATGGTTGACATTGCCATCGACCCGCGCTGGGGCCGCGTGGCAGAGGGAGCCGGCGAAGACCCGTTCCTCGGCAGCCGCATCGGCGAGGCGCTCGTAAGGGGCTATCAGGGCAACTACGGCAAGGAGAATGCCATGGCTTGCGTGAAGCACTTTGCCCTGTATGGTGCCGCCGAGGCAGGCCGCGACTACAACACCGTGGACATGAGCCGCGTGAGGATGTACAACCAGTATCTCGCGCCCTACAAGGCTGCCGCCGAGGCAGGCGCAGGCTCGTTTATGTCGTCGTTCAACGTTGTTGACGGCATCCCTGCCACCTGCAACCGCTGGCTGCTCACCGACCTGCTGCGCAACGAATGGAAATACGACGGTTTTGTGGTTACCGACTACGGTTCAATCAACGAGGCAATCGTTCACGGTCTCGGCGACCAGTCAGTGACTTCCGAAATGGCATTGAAGGCAGGCACCGACATGGACATGTGCTCAAACGCCTTCATCGCCCAGCTGAATAGACTGCTCGACGAGGGCAGGGTGACAATGGCGGAGATTGACACTGCCTGCCGCCGTGTGCTGGAGGCAAAATACAAGCTCGGACTGTTTGACGACCCCTACCGCTTCTGCGAGCCGAAGCGCCTGAAGACCGACCTCTACACCGCCGGGCACCGTCAGGCGGCACGCGACATGGCTGCCGAGACCTTTGTGCTGCTGAAAAATGCAAACAACCTGCTGCCGCTGAGGAAGCAGGGCAAGATAGCGCTGATAGGTCCGCTTGCCGACAACCGCACGAACATGGTGGGATGCTGGTCGACGGGCGACACTCCCGAGCTTTACTCCACTCTGAAGGAGGCTATGGAGCGTGCCGTGGCCGGCAAGGCTCAGGTGCTCTACGCTCAGGGCTGCAACATCTACGCCGACGAGGCAACGCAGAAGGGAGCCACCTTCGGCCGTCCCGTCCCCCGTGTTGACGATGCCCGGGCAAAGGCAGAGGCTCTCAGCATTGCAGCCGGTGCCGACGTGATAGTGTGCGCCATGGGCGAGATGGCTGAGATGAGCGGCGAGAGCTCATCGCGCGCCGACATATCCTTGCCTCAGGTGCAGATGGAGCTGCTCCGCGCACTCGTTGCCACAGGCAAGCCGGTGGTGCTGCTCAACTTCTCGGGCCGTCCCACCCTCATGTCGTGGGAGGCAGAGAATGTGCCTGCCATCCTCAACGTGTGGTTTGGTGGCTCTGAGGCCGGCGATGCCATCTGCGACGTGCTGTTCGGCGACAAATGCCCCTCGGGCCGCCTCACAATGACCATGCCGAAGGCTCTCGGTCAGATACCTATATATTATAACCATCTCAACACCGGCCGTCCCGTGCCAGAGGGAGCAAAGGAGTACCGCAAGTATCAGAGCAACTACATCGATGTGCGCAACGACCCGCTTTATCCTTTCGGCTACGGACTGTCATACACCACATTCGCCTACAGCGGCCTGCATCTGAGCAGCACCAGCATGAATGCCGGCGGCAAGGTAAAGGCCTCAGTGACAGTGACCAACACCGGCAGCCGCGAGGCAGCCGAGGTGGTGCAGCTCTACATCCGCGACATCTTTGCGTCGGTGGTGCGCCCCGTCAAGGAGCTGAAGGGCTTCGAGCGCATAACATTGAAGGCAGGGGAGAGCCGCAAGGTGGAGTTTGAAATCACCCCCGACCTGCTGAAGTTCTACAACAGCAGTCTCGACTTCGTGCTTGAGCCGGGCGACTTCGACATCATGGTGGGAGGAAACAGCCGCGACGTGAAGACCGTAAGGCTTACAGTGAAGTAAATACCGGGGAGGCTGTCCGAAAAGCCAGCCCCTGCTTACACAGTGTTATGATTTAGGCACGGATTTCACGGATTTCACGGTTTTCTTATTTATCATATCTGTGAAATCCGTGTAATCCGTGCCTAAAAGAAAGTGCGACAGACGTTCTCGGACAATCTGGGGATTCAGAAATCTTATGCCTGGATTTCTGTGTTGTCTCTCTATGAGAGACGCATCGTCTCCGGTAGAGAAACGCACCGTCTCTGGTAGAGAGACGGTTGCTAAATCCCGACGTTATGTTTCTGAATCCCCGCAGCATATTTCAGGATGCCGCGAAAAATATCAACACAGTCAGTGAGTGGAAGATGATTTCATCTTCCACTCATCTTCCACTCCTGCAATCATTTATTTATCAGCATGTTAAACTGTAAAAAGTGGAAGGTGGAAGATAAATCGGCAAAAAAAAATTTTTATGCGTGAGCGCCTGAGCCGCGCTGCCGCTTTTATTAAACGCTCTTGCTCTCTATGCGTTTAATGTCGCTCTCAAAACAATTGGGATTCATCGCCTTGCTCTTCATCCTTGAGCGGTAGTTGTATATTGTGTTAGGCGTGTAGTGCAGAAACTCGGCAATCTTCGACGAGTCATCGATTCCCAGACGTATCAGTGCGAAGATGCGTGCGTCGGTGGTCAGCTTGTTGCCGTTAGCATGGTGTGTTCTGTGCTCGGGCTTCAGAAGCGCGTCGAAGTCACTGAGGAAGTTGGGGAAGATGTGCAGGAAGATGGTGTCGAAGTTGGAAAACAACACAGCCAGCTCGTCTTCTCTCATCTGGTCGTTTTGAGAGATGCGCATAAGGTCGTCGAATTGCCTGGCTTTCATTTTCCTGTTCACTTTAATGCGGAAGTTGTCCATCTTGTCTATGTATTCCGAGCAAAGCGTGAAGAACTTTCCTATGTATTCCTCCTTTACGCGGTTGCTCAGCGATAGTTGCCCGTTCAGGCATGTCAGCTGTGTGTTAAGTGCCGACAGATGTGTGTTGGCGTCACTCAGCTGGCGGCTTTGCGCTGTCAGGCGGTTGTTGTATTCCTTAAGTTCGTTGCGCGCTATTGCCAGCTGCTTGCGTTTTCGTGACACATAGATATACATTGCAGCCATGCAGAGGGCAAACAGGCTCACTATTGCCACAAGAATCCACAGGTGGGTATTGGTTCTGTTGATTTTCTCCTTGTACTTGTCGTTGATCATTGTAAGTACAGGCGACACGAGCCATGAGCGTACGTGTGCGGAGAAATACGAGGTACACTTCCATGAATATTCCACATAGCGGTGACTTCTCTCAATGTCGCCCTCCCTGTTGAGAATGTCGGCAAGCGACCACAGGGCAGCCTGGTCCATCACGCAGTTCCTGATGTCAGAGAGAGCCGACTGTGCCAGCCAGTATTTTTGCTCCGTCTGTTTCCCGAGTCTTCCGTAATCCAACGCTCTGTAAAAGCTTACTATTGCATATTCGTGTGAGCCGGGAGCAGTTATTTTCAGTCTCTTGTCATTCGTCTCAAGCGCGGCTTTGTAGTTGTGGTTGTTAAAGTATTGTGACTCGACACATCTCAGGTATCTCTCGGTGTTATGTGGAATGACACTCAGAAGAGAGTCGCGGTAGCTGACAGACATTCTGTAATATTTCTTTCTTATCTGGTCGTCCTGTGTATAGTATCCCATCTCTCCATACAGGTGGCACATGGCATAATAGTAGTCATTGAGCATCTCTCCTTTCAGCTCTTGCCCCGGTACTTGCTGCAGATAGCTCATTGCCTCGCTGTAGAATCCCGCCGCCGATTGTTGCTGCCCCATTTTGTTGCAGCAGTCAGCCTTCAGGTCTGTTCTCCCCATCTCCTCAGCCATTTTTATACATCTGTTGAGACATGTTATGGCAGAATCGTTTCTGAATGACCTGTATGCCTCGTATAGATTCATTGTGGCATTATATCGTGTTTCCGTATTGGCGGCATGTGCCGCTTCCCGTTGCAGATACGCCAGCTGCTGCTGTTTCCGATACATAAAGTCACCGGCATGGCTAATGGCTTCGTCTATGGCATGGTAAAGCGAGTCCAGACTGTCGGCATAAGAGGCGACAGACAGGATAAGAGACGTCATCAGTAAAAACGATCTTTTCATGAATTTGATTTTTTGTATGCAAAAATACAAAATAAAACTTAAAATTCAATCTAAAGCGGCAGAAAAAAAATAACAGTTCTGCCCAATTAACTTTTTTAAAGAAAAATCATGCTTTGCAGTGCGCACAGCAGCCAGTTTTTTCAGTTATACACCGGAATAAAGCATCTATATCGCAGATTTTACGTATTGTCCGCAATTTGCTGTTTATTAGGGGGTTGCAAGAATTAAGCCTCTCAAAAAATCTTTGTAGCTCTCTTTGCAGGCTTGTTCCCGGCTTTTTTATGTTGTAATTTTGCACCGGAATGCTAAACATCCTAAAAATAATATTTTATGAATAAAAAGAAGATTAATTTCGGGAAGTACAGGCGCATTTGCCTGCTTCTGATGTTACTCTTTACCTTGGTGCCGGTTTTGGCACAGACACAGAAGGTGGAGGGTACGGTGATTGACTCGCAGGGAGAAACTGTGATCGGCGCAACCGTTATGGAGGTAGGAACCTCAAATGGTACGACAACCGATCTTGACGGTAAATTCTCCCTGAATGTAAAGAATGGTGCCAGTGTGCGCATATCGTTCATCGGTTATGAGACCAAGGTGGTAAAAGCCACAGACGGCATGAAGGTAACGTTGAAAGACGAGTCGAACATGCTTGAGGAGGTGGTTGCCATCGGCTACGGCTCGGTGAAGCGCAAGGACGTGACTACTGCCGTCAGCTCAGTGTCTACAAAGGATTTGGAGAACCGTCCCATTGTGTCGGCGGCGCAAGGTATGCAGGGAAAGGCTGCCGGACTCAGCATCTCGCAGGCAAACGGACAGCCGGGCTCAGCGCCTACCGTGCGCGTACGCGGTACCACATCATTGAACGGCAGCAACAACCCGCTGTATGTTGTCGACGGTGTCCCGTTTGAAGATATTGACTTCCTTGCCGCAGACGACATTGATGACATTCAGATTCTGAAGGATGCGTCGAGTGCCGCCATCTATGGTAGCCGTGCCGCCAACGGTGTAATCATCATCGGCACAAAGCGGGGCAAGCAGGGCGTGGCAAAGGTGTCGCTCAACATGCACTACTCGTTCAGCGAGGTTGTCAACACCCCCAAGGTGCTCAACGCATGGGAATACAAGGAACTGCAGGACGAGATAGGGCTGGTGAAGCTGCCTGACGGTCTGACCGACCAGACTGACTGGAAGAAGGAGGCTTTCCGTACGGGAGCCGTGCAGAACTACCAGCTGCAGGTGACCAACGGCACCGATAAGCTGCGCTATTTCCTCTCCGGCGGTTATGCCAAGGAGGACGGTATCCTCAGGGAGACTGACTTTGAGCGCTACAACTTCCGCGCCGCCATCGAGAACGACCTGCGATCGTGGCTGCGTCTGAATGCCAGCGTAACCTATTCTGACTATACATATCATGGCGGAATAACGTCTGGAACGGGTGCAAACCGAGGCGGTGTAATGACATCAATAATCAACACCCCCACATTTGCTCCTATATGGGACCCAGAGAACCCCCGCCAGTATAACCACAATTTCTATGGTGTCAATGTCACGAGTCCGGTGGAGAATCTTGCGCGAACCAAAGACAACCGCTCCAACTACAACAAGCTCATAGGAACGGGTAAGGCAACCATAACATTTCTGCCTGACTTTACATTCAGCAGCTCACTGACCATGGAGCGTACACACGGCAAGACGATGAATTTTCTTGATCCTTTTGCAACGCAGAATGGACGTAATGAACATGGCACAGGCTATGACGCACGCTCAATACGCACCACGATGACTTTCGACAACATCCTCAACTTCAAAAGGACATTCGGCAGTCACGGCATTGACCTGATGCTCGGCTCCTCAGGTACACAGGACAAGAGTTCGAACAACTGGATAAACGGCTCAAACTATGCCGACTCCGACATCAAGACTCTGAATGCAGCCAACAAGATATCATGGACAGGAACAGGCTCTTGGGCGGGACACTGGTCAATGCAGTCGTATTTCCTGCGTGCAAGCTATAACTTCAAGGACACGTATCTGTTTACGGCAAATGTGCGTGCCGACGGCTCGTCAAAGCTTGCCCCTGGTCACAGGTGGGGATATTTCCCCTCGTTCTCTGCCGCTTGGCGAGTGACTCAGGAGAAGTTCATGAAAAACATAAAGTGGATTGATGACTTGAAGATTCGCGGTGGATGGGGACAGACTGGTAACCAGAGCGGTCTTGGCAACAACAGCTATCTTGCCAGCTACAACATAAACCGTGTGCAGTGGTTTGGAGAGGGAAATGATGCCAATGCCACGCCAGTGCGTGTGCAGAGTACTCTGTCGAACCCGGAGCTGACATGGGAGACAACGACTCAGGCTGATATCGGTTTTGACATCACATTGCTGAAAAACCGTCTTACCATATATGCCGACTATTATTACAAGAAGACCTCGGACATGCTGATGAGGATAACCCTGCCTACAGGGTCCGCAGCAGCAAGCACACTGCCATACAATGGCGGAGAGATTGTGAACAAGGGATTTGAGTTCACGGTAAGCTCGAAGAACCTGACCAAGGGATTGAAATGGAATACGGACTTCAACATATCTTTCAACCGCAATGAGCTGAAGAGCCTGAAACTCACACAGATTTACTATGCGGCAAAAACCACGGACTATGTTAATGAATATGTGGTGAGAAACACTCCGGGACGTCCGCTCGGCTCTTTCTGGGGATATGTGGCAAACGGAGTGAACCCTGAGACTGGAGAGCTGAACTATGTGGATGTAAACGACGACGGAATGATTTCCGCCTCTGACCGCACCTATATCGGCGACCCCAATCCCGACTTCACCTTCGGTCTGACCAACACCTTCTCATACAAGGGTTTCAACCTAAGCGTGCTTATCCAAGGCTCCTACGGCAATGACATCTATAATGTAAGCCGCATGGATACGGAAGGAATGTATGACGGAAAGAACCAGACCACAAAAGTGCTTGAGCGCTGGCGCGTGCCGGGACAGATTACGGAAGTGCCAAAGGCTGGATTTGAGATGCACAACAGCACCTATTTCATTGAGGACGGCTCGTATATCCGTCTGAAGGACGTGTCGCTGTCATACGATGTGCCGCGCAGTATCATCGGCAAAATGGGACTCACCAAGCTGATGCCATACATATCTGCCACCAACATCATCACTCTTACAAAATATACAGGCTATGACCCGGAGGTGAACCAGAACGGCAACAGCGGTTCCGTGCAGGGACTCGACTGGGGTACATATCCCCTCTGCAGGTCATTCTCACTTGGACTGAAAGTTGAATTCTAAATTGATAAAAGAAATGAAAACGATACATAATTTATTATTGGCAGCTCTGGCAGGCATGGCTGTGACTGCCTGCTCGTTGGGACAAGACCCTATTTCCGACCCGACAGAGTTGACGCAGGGCGTGCTTAACGATACGGTAGCGGCAGTGCTTAAGGACAAACAGGCTGCCATCGACCAGCGTAAGAGCTTATACGAGTTGTTCCGCAACCGTCAGGAGCACTGGTCGCTTGACATGAAACTCATTGCCGACTGTCATTCCGATAACGGATATGCCGGGACTACAGGTGCGCAGGTAGTGCCATACGAGACTAACAGCATCGATGCCAGCAATTCTGTGCTGAGCCGCGACTGGGAAAGATTTCTTGCCGACATTGCCAAGGCAAATGTGCTTATCAATGGTCTTGACGAGCTGAAGGCGAGCGGTCAGGTGTCTGACGCCGAGTATAATCAATGGAAGGCTGAAGGCTGCATCTTCCGTGCCTTGGTTATGTTCGACATGGCGCGCCTTTGGGGCTCGTTCCCTGTCATTACCGACATTGCGAGAACCATCACGTCAGACAACATTGAGGAGGTATTCCCCACATACTATCCTCCGAAGAAGACCAGCGAGGAATGCTATCAGCAGATTATTGAGGACCTTGAGTTTGGAGCGCAATATGCCCCCGAATTCTCAACAACCGACAGGACACTGATGTCAAAGACCGTTGCCCTGGCAATGCTTGCAAAGGTGTATGCCGAGCGTCCCGTGCAGGATTACGGCAAGGTGATAGAATATGCCGGACGTGTGCGCAATACAGCCGGACTTGAACTGGAGCCGGACTTTGCCACTCTTTGGGGATATGATGAGGACAAGAAGGACTGTGTGAAACGCAATACAAGTGAGAGCATCCTTGAGGTGCAGTGGACCACTGGAGGAGCCAACTGGGAATCATGGATGTACGGCCGCTGTCTGGAAGATTATGATTTCTATTTCACCTGGGCAAAGTGGGTTACTCCATCACGCGACCTTATCAATGACTTTATGCAGGAGGGCGATGATGTGCGCTTCAACCAGACAGTGGTCTATTATGAATGCACATGGGCGAACTACTATCCAGCATCGCATTATCCATTCATGTATAAGCTGCGCTCAGGCTACAACAACCACTACAAGCTGCGCCTTGCCGACATAATACTTATGGAGGCAGAGGCTTACGCACATCTGAATCAGGCAGACAAGGCGGCAAGTCTTGTGAACCAGATAAGAAAGCGTGCCGGACTGAAAGACATCGACGCCGGCGGCGACATGGTGGAGAAGGTTCTCCATGAGCGCAGGCTTGAGCTTGCCTTCGAGGGACAGCGATGGTTTGACCTCTGCCGCAACGGCAAGGTGGAGCAGTATATGAACGCGGTGTATGCCAAGGACGCCGGACGTCTTGCCCAGCGCCGCACATTCGACGAGAACTCCTATCTGCTCCCTATTCCACAGACTGCACTCGACCAGAACGACAATCTGGAGCAGAATCCCGGTTACTAATAAGGGAAGTAAAAGGGAGTAACTCCTAAAAAAATATTTATTAAAAGTAAAATAACAAATAAAATGAAAATGAGTATATTATCAATAGCAACCGCATTGTTGTTCTCCATGACATCATGCAACAATGAGTCTTCGATAGACGGCACACCACGCCCTGACACACCGGTGACACCTGGAATACCATCGGGCAATGTGGCGACAATCTACACAACCACAAGTGACGGAACACAGAAACTGACGAAGTCTTTTTCCGAGATATCAACTGCCGCCAACATGGCTCCGAGCACCATTCTCGTAGACCCGCTGCAGACCTATCAGACAATGGACGGATTCGGCTTTGCAATTACGTATTCCACGTGCTATAATCTTCTGAAAATGTCGGCTGAGGACCGTGCGGCATTCCTCAAGCAGACTTATAGCGAGACTGAGGGCTATGGAGTGAGCTATGCCCGCATCTCCATTGGCTGCAACGACTTCTCAAGTACGGAATATACGCTGTGCGACGAGAAGGGACTGGAAAACTTCCGTCTGTACTCTGACGAGACACAGTATGTGATACCTGTGCTGAAAGAGATACTTGCAATCAATCCCAACGTGAAAATCATTGCAGCTCCATGGACATGTCCGAAATGGATGAAGGTGAGCGACATTGAGACCAAGAAAGCCTTCGACTCATGGACTGACGGACATCTGAATCCCGACTACCGCAAGGACTATGCACAGTACTTCGTGAAGTTCATCGAGGCAATGAAAAAGGAGGGAATCAGCATATATGCCGTGAGTCCTCAGAACGAGCCTCTCAACAAGGCAAACTGTGCCTCGCTTTACATGCCCTGGCAGGAGGAGGCACCGTTTGTGGCTGAGCTTGCCGGCGCATTCAAGCAGAACGGCATCAGCACAAAGATATATCTGTTTGACCACAACTACAACTACGACAACGTGGCTGACCAGGAGGACTATCCTGTGAAGATATACAATGCCCTGGGCAATGAGTTTGAGGGCTCGGAGCTTGTGGTTGGCGCTGCCTATCACGACTATGGCGGCAACAACTCGGAGCTTACCGACATTCACAGCCAGGCTACTGACAAGGAGCTGATTTTCTCGGAGTCGAGCATCGGCACATGGAATGACGGACGCAACCTGTCGAAGCGGCTGATGGAGGACATGAAGAATATTACGCTGGGCACCGTGAGCAAGTGGTGCAAGGCTGTGCTCGTGTGGAACCTGATGCTCGACGTGAACATGGGACCCAACCTCGACGGAGGCTGCCAGACCTGCTACGGAGCCGTGGACATAGCGCCCGGCTACAAGACCATCACACGCAACTCTCACTACTATGTGATTTCACACATGTCGTCGGTGGTGCGTCCCAACGCCCGGCGCATAGGCGTTGCACAGCGCTCATTGGTGAAGAACGGTCTGGTGTATTCAGCCTTCCGCAATGCTGACGGCTCGTATGCCGTTGTAATGCTCAACAGCGGCGACGAGATAATTCCCGCCACTGTCAGCGACGGTCAGAACCATTTCAGCGTGACAGTTTCCGCACAATCAGTTGTATCATGTAATTGGAAATAAGATATGAGAAACATTATAGCAAAAATGTTCTGCGCGCTGTGTGCCGTAGGCAGTCTCACAGCCTGCGTGGACGATGACTACAAGAACATAGTGCAGTCGGGAGACCCGACTATTGATGTGGCTGCCATCGGCACAGTAGAGATGGGACAGAAGATACAGTTCCCGGTTAGCTGTTCCGACAAGAAGGGCACAGCCCTCTCCACCCTCAAGGCTGAGCTGCGCTTCAGCGGCGAGGTGGTGGCTGACACCGTCATCCGTACCAAGGAGGCAGGCTCTTACGACGTGAAGCTCAACGTGCCTTATCTGCAATATATTCCCAACGGCGACGTCACCGTGCGCCTCACCCTGCAGAACGTGACTACATCGAAGACCATCGTTGACGTGACTGCCCGGGTGGAGCGTCCTCATTTCAGCGACCTGCAGTTTGTGGTTGCCGACGGCACGAAATATCCTATGACTGAGGGCGACGACTATAGCTATTCTATTAAAGTCAATACCGCGCAGACAGCCTTCAAGGGCAGGTTTGAGACAGGTGACGGCAAGTGGCTCTTCGGAAGCAATGGCAGTGAGATAACATTAGGCGGAACGGGCAACATCGATTTCCAAACCGAAAGCCCGGGCGAGGTGGAGGTTACTTTCAATACCCGTGACTATACTTTTGGTCCATACGAGGAGATAACCATTGCTCCGCTGATGTTCTCTGAGACCGACAACATCATAACACGTGAGATGGTGCAGGGCAGGCAGTATGCAATCGGCGGAACAATGACTGACGAGTGGTTTGTTGACAATGACTTCTTTGAGAAGAATGATGACGATACCTACACCTTCCTCGCCGTTGACGGCACCTATACTCTCACGGCATACAGCAACTACAAGTTTCTCCAGGTGTTTGCCGGCACAAAGGACGCTCCTGCCACGCTGCAGGCTGACGGCACAGGAGCCCTGTGGATTATTGGCGGCAACGGCATCAACAAGCCTTTCCTCTCCACCTCCAACAACAATGGCTGGTGGACGGGAACGGAATGGGACCAGGCAATGGCTCAGGTCCGTGCGAAAGTGTATCAGATAACCCTTACCGTGGGCGAGCAGCTCTCTGCCACTGACGTTAACTTCAAGTTCTTCGGACAGCCCAACTGGGGCACCGAGTTCAAGGGTGACGGCGGTGACTACTGTCTGACCAGTGACAGCGAGATTTTCGGCGTGGGCGACGGCAACGGCGGTCATGACAACGGAAACATCTATCTCAAGGACGGTGCGGTGCTCAACGACGGCGACACCTTCGTGTTCACAGTCGACCTTACTGGCGGTGTTGCCAACGGTGTCCTGACTGTAGAGAAGAAGTAAGTTTTTGGAACAGTATGTAATAGTTTAAGTTAATTTTTTAGAGTTTGGTAAAAGTGGGGATATATGCAGGATATTGGCAAGAGCTTTATCTTGCATGTATCTCCTCTTTTCTCATTGACAAAGAGAAATGACAGTTTGGATTTTCTTCCACCAATAGCAGAATGAATATGAGAAAAACTTTATTAATCTTGTGGATGCCCGTGGCATTGGCAGTAAATGTCACAGCTGTTGAAAGTCAAAAGGCGGGAACAGTGACCAGACAGATTCAGACAACAGGCGAAAAGGGTGATGCCGTAACCAATGTCTGGATAGGCGATGTTGCCATCAGCCAGGCTTCAGGTCATACTGAACAAATTGACAAGTCTATGTTTACGGCTCTCAAAGCCGGTGACAAGATTCGTGCTACATTCACGTCTTTGAAACCTGGTGCCCAGGGAAAGATAATGCACGGCCACAGTTCATGGGAAACGGTACTGGCTCCTGTGAAAAAACTGGCAACAGAGTGTGGTGATTATTTTGAATATACAATTACAGACAAAATGGTTGCTGACATACAGACAGACGGCCTGCGCATCGGCGGTACAGGATACAACCTGGTGTCGGTTGACATCATTGAGCCTGCAAGGGAATATGCCATAATATCTGACTTTGACAAATCCGATATAAAGGTATGGAAAAAGAACGAGACACCTAAGATAACGTTGTTGCTGCAAAATTTAGAGCCAGGTGAAATTACAATTCCCGTTGTCGTAAAATTGTCGAAGGACACATACGAGGACTTCAGCACCTATTCCCAAAAGGTGACTATTGCCGGCGGCGGGAAAAAAAGTGTTGACGTGGAGCTCAAGGGACTGGAGCCCGGATTTTACCGTATGACCGCCAAGGCAAACAACAACACGGTGCTTGCATATTACATTGGCTATGACCCGACCGCCATCGGATGTGAAAATGATGCACAGCCTGACTTCTGGACATTCTGGGACGGCTGGAAAGAGAAACTGGCGGCTGTTGACATCAAGGCTGAGCTGACTGAACTGACAGGAAAAAGCACTGCCAGCCGCAAAGTCTATGAAGTGAAGATGCAGTCGGTTCCCGACGAAACGGGTGGAGCTCCTGTGAACATCTATGGCTACTATGCCGAACCTACAGGTGGCGGCACTCATCCATGTCTGATAAGATATCAGGGCACAGACAGCGGCTGGGGCACTCCAAAGGCAATGGGCGGCGATGATGATCCCGAATGGTGCGAACTGATTATCTCCACACGTGGACAGATGCTGAGCCGCATGAGGGAAGGCAACGGAAAATACATTCCCGAGGGTAAAACCTCAGCCGACTTCTATGCATACGGATTTGGTGACAGGGACAGGCATTACTATCGTGCGGCATATCTCGACTGCGTCAGAGCCATAGACTTTGTGGCAAGCCGCAAGGCAGTAGACAAGAAGCAGATATTTGCAGCCGGCGGCAGTCAGGGCGGTTGCTTCACATTTGTGGCTGCCGGTCTTGACAGTCGGCTTCGTGCCATAGCTCCTTCCATCACAGGGCATGCCGACTTTAAGCATACCAAACAGATTGTTGCATGGCCTACCAATGTGTTTGCCGGGAAACAGGCAGAATTAGGATGGACAGATTCACAGATAGACGAGTTTAACTCATATTTTGACACAAAGAACTTTGCAAGCCGTATCACCTGTCCGGTCATCACCAGCTTTTCACTGCAAGATCAGGTTGACGGGCCGCATCTGAACATCGCACCATACAATCTGCTCATTAATGTGGATGGGAAAGACAAGGAATACTGTGTGAATCCATTCCTCGGACATGCCACACCGACAACATGGGAATCCGTGCTTAAGGCTTTTTTCAACAGGTATATGTTGAAATGACAACATGTTTTCCGGCACCGTAATATTAATTACGGTTTGAAGCGTTTTTTTACAACTCTCATTGATTTTTCCGTGCAAAGTTGCGTTATTTTCAAAAAAATGATGTAACTTTGCACGGAATATTCTTAAAGTAATAACATCAATCCATAAGAGAATCATGAAAAAGAAACTGACAAAGGTGCTCGTACTCGGTTCGGGTGCCCTGAAAATCGGACAGGCTGGAGAGTTTGACTACTCTGGTTCACAGGCGCTGAAGGCTCTGAGGGACGAGGGCATATCATCGGTGCTGGTCAATCCGAACATCGCCACGATTCAGACATCAGAAGGTATTGCCGACAAGGTGTATTTCCTTCCAGTGAACACACACTTCGTTACGGAGATTATCCGCAAGGAGCGTCCCGACGGCATATTGCTGGCATTTGGAGGACAGACAGCCCTCAACTGCGGAACGGAGCTGTATCAGAACGGCACGCTAAAGGAGTTTGGCGTGGAAGTGCTGGGCACGTCAGTTGAGGCTATTATGAACACCGAGGACCGCGACCTGTTCGTTCGCAAGCTCAACGAGAAGGAGCTGAAGACTCCCGTGAGTCAGGCTGTGGAGAATATGGACGATGCGCTGGCTGCCGCCCATCGCATAGGCTTCCCTGTGATGATCCGCTCGGCATACGCCCTGGGCGGACTCGGCTCGGGCATCTGCCGCGACGAGGAGGCTTTCCGCGAGCTTGCCGGCAGTGCATTCACGTTTGCACCGCAGATTCTCGTGGAGGAGTCGCTGAAGGGATGGAAGGAGATAGAGTTTGAGGTTATACGCGATGCCAACGACCACTGTTTCACTGTGGCTTCGATGGAGAACTTCGACCCTCTGGGAATACACACGGGAGAGAGTATCGTGGTGGCTCCCACCTGCTCGCTCACCGATGAGCAGGTCAAGATGCTGCAGGAGATTTCTATCAACTGTGTGCGCCATCTCGAAATCGTGGGCGAGTGTAACATCCAGTTCGCATTCAATGCCGTTACCAACGACTACCGCATCATCGAGGTGAATGCCCGTCTGTCGCGCTCGTCGGCGTTGGCGTCGAAGGCTACGGGATATCCTCTCGCCTTCGTGGCTGCCAAGATAGCCCTCGGCTACACTCTCGACCAGATTGGAGAGATGGGAACGCCAAACTCGGCATACGTAGCTCCACAGCTCGACTACATGATTTGCAAGATTCCGCGCTGGGACCTCACCAAGTTTGCCGGAGTGAGCCGCCTCATAGGCTCGTCGATGAAGTCGGTGGGCGAGATTATGGCTATCGGCCGCTCGTTTGAGGAGATGATTCAGAAGGGACTGCGAATGATAGGACAAGGCATGCACGGCTTTGTGGGCAATGACAACACCCGCTTCGACAATCTCGACGATGAGCTGCAGAACCCCACCGACCTCCGCATCTTCGCCATAGCGCAGGCTCTTGAGGAAGGCTACACCGTGGAGCGCATCGAGGAGCTGACAAAAATCGACGTTTGGTTCCTGGAGCGTCTGAAGCATATCGTTGACATCAAGCACGAGCTACAGAAATACAACGGTCTCGACTCGCTGCCCGACGCTCTGCTGAAGGAGGCTAAGATAGCAGGATTCTCCGACTTCCAGATTAGCCGCTTTGTGTTGAAACCTCAGTCGGGCAATATGGAGAAGGAGAACGCACAGGTGCGCCGCCACCGCAAGAGCCGTGGCATTCTGCCAGCCGTCAAGCGCATCAACACTGTGGCAAGCGAGCATCCTGAGCTTACCAACTATCTGTATATGACCTACGCCGTGAGCAATTCGGACATTGATTTCTACAAGAACGAGAAGTCGGTGGTGGTGCTCGGCTCGGGAGCCTACCGCATCGGCTCGTCGGTGGAGTTCGACTGGTGTTCGGTGAACGCCGTGAACACTGCCCGCAAGCTCGGCTACAAGTCTATAATGATCAACTACAACCCCGAGACAGTGTCTACCGACTACGACATGTGCGACCGCCTCTATTTCGACGAACTGTCATTGGAGCGTGTGCTCGACATCATCGACCTCGAACAGCCCAAGGGCGTGGTGGTGAGCGTTGGCGGACAGATACCTAACAACCTCGCCATGCGTCTGCACAACTACGGTGTGCCTATCCTCGGAACATCACCGACAGACATCGACCGTGCCGAGAACCGCGACAAGTTCTCGGCAATGCTCGACCGTCTCGGCATCGACCAGCCGGCGTGGCGCGCCCTCACTTCCTTCGATGACATCAAGGAGTTCGTTGAGCAGGTGGGATTCCCCGTGCTCGTGCGTCCTTCGTATGTGCTCTCCGGAGCCGCAATGAACGTCTGCTACAGCTACGATGAGCTGGAGCGCTTCCTCGCCATGGCTACAGAGGTGAGCAAGGAGTTCCCCGTGGTAGTGTCGCAGTTTATGCAGGAGACCAAGGAGATTGAGTTCGACGCCGTTGCCGACAAGGGCGAGGTGATTGAGTATGCCATCTCAGAGCATATCGAGTATGCCGGCGTTCACTCGGGCGACGCCACAATGGTGTTCCCCGCACAAAACATCTATTTCTCCACTATCCGCCGCATCAAGAAGATTTCGCGCCGCATTGCCAAGGAGCTTAACATCAGCGGTCCATTCAACATACAGTATCTCGCCAAGGGCAGCGACATCAAGGTGATTGAGTGCAACCTGCGTGCATCGCGCTCGTTCCCGTTCGTGAGCAAGATTCTCAAGCGCAACTTCATCGATACCGCCACCCGCATCATGCTCGATGCTCCCTACGAGCGTCCCGACAAGAGCGAGTTCGACATCGACCGCATCGGTGTGAAGGCATCGCAGTTCTCGTTTGCACGTCTGCAGAACGCCGACCCTGTTCTCGGTGTCGATATGTCGTCAACGGGCGAGGTGGGCTGTCTCGGCGACGACTTCAACGAGGCTTTGCTCAACGCCATGATTGCCACAGGCTACAACATCCCCGGCAAGAACATTCTCGTTTCGTCGGGCGGTTTGAAGGGCAAGGTTGACCTTCTGGAGCCTATCACTCGTCTGGCACAGTCGGGCTACTCCATCTTTGCCACCGAGGGCACGGCGAAGTTCCTCGGCGAGAACGGCGTAAATGCCACAGTGGTAAGCTGGCCCGACGAGGAGGGCGACAACAAGGTGATGGATATGATTGCCGACCACAAGTTCGACCTGATTATCAATGTGCCGAAAAACCAGACCAAGCGTGAGCTTACCAACGGCTACCGCATACGTCGCGGCGCCATCGACCACAACATCCCTCTTATGACCAACGTGCGTCTTGCCAAGGCTTTCATCGAGGCATTCTGCTCAATGAAGCTTGATGACATAAAGATAAAGAGCTGGCAGGAATATAACGCGTAAGCTTTTATTAGTGTTCAGTGTTTGGTGTGGAGTGGACTTTTCACTGCTAAAACTAAACGCTGAACACTGACACTAACTAAACACTGATTAATATGAAACATTTTGCATCAGCAATAATCGTATTATCAATACTTGCAATAGGATTATTCTCATGCACAGAAACCAAAAACAGGACCAAGCTGCAGAAAATAGAAAAGATGATGGACGGCAACCCTGATGCCGATTCGGCAATGATGTTTTTGCAGGACATCAATCCAAATCATTTGCATATATGTTTTAGTATAAAACGAAATTAAAGGCTACCAATTAAGCATTAAACGGCAGTTCCTATCTCATATAAAAACTCAGGTGCCAGGTCTGCCCCGTTGGCCCATTCTATTGTGACACGGGTTAATCCATATTGGATAAAATTATCATGATTGATTAGCGCTCCAAAAACCTCTCCTGTTAGATAAGGACGCAAATCAACTCTTTTCACTGCTCCATCACTAAATTTCAAGAACAGCTCATAATCCTTAATATAATCAACATCTACAACTCTTAACATTACATTCTTATTTTAAAGGTTCTATTTTATTCAACTGCTCTCCTTTTTGGGCTTTCTCCCAAAGTGTTAATATTTCAGATTCATGCAAATCTATCCACTCATTGACTTTTGCTATAACCTTTGCCGGAGCTTGTCCATTTACAACTCTGTCAAGAACACTTATGGAACATTCGTAGCAACCATACGTAAAATGAATATGTGGTGGATTGTGGTCTCTCCAATACAAACTGATTATTATTCCAAAAAATCTACAAATCTCTGGCATATCCCATTCGTTTTTTAATTATATACGGCAAAGGTATAAATAAATTTTGAATGGGCAAAACAGTCTTTACAAATTAATCTTTTTTAATACCCGTTGTGTCGCATTTTTATATTTTTTTACTACCTTTGCACAATCTTAATGCAAAATGCGAAAACTAACGAGGGTGAAAACAATGAAAAAACTATTACTATTATGTTTGATGCTTGGTGTCGGTATAGTTTGTAATGCCGACAAAAAACATAATATCGACTCTTTGATGAATGTGCTCGATAATGAAGTGGAGAATTATAACCAATATGTGCAAAAATATAATGAATCGATAACCACCTTTAAGGAAAATATAAGATATGCCAGAACCAATCAGGAACGGTATGAACTGAACAAGCATCTTTTTTACAGCTATCAGGCATTTCAGAATGATTCTGCCATGTACTATCTTAATGAATGCCGGAAATATGCGCAGAAGATGGGGCGCAAGGACCTTGAAGGCGAGATATTGGCAAGGCAGGCATTCCAGTCGTCTACAACGGGCATGTATTATGAAGCTCAGGAGTTGTTGGGCATGGTTGATGAAAGCGCGCTCACAAAAGAAGGGCTTGCGGAATATTATAATGCGAGGATTCATCTCTATCATGAGCTGTCGTACTATACCAATGTGAACTGGATAAAGAAGAAATACAAGGCACTGGAGTGGAGGCTGATTGACTCATTGCAGTTTGTGACAGGCAAGAATGATGCCGTGTATTATAAGTGGAAAGGATTCTATTATTATGAGAAAAATGAGTTGGAGAAGTCTTTTGAGCTGTTTAGGAAATGGGTGGAAGAGGCGAAGCCGGAGTCGCGCGACTTTGCTACGGCTGCATATTTCATGTATCTCGTAAATGGCAGGATGAAGCATGACGGCGAGGTGAAATACTGGCTCATCATAAGTGCCGTCACAGACATCCGCAACTCGATTATGGATCAGGGCTCTTTATGGACATTGGCGGATATACTTGCACAGGAAGGCGACGTGAGACGCGCCCATAGCTATATCACCTATTCGTGGAATGTGGCAACATGGTTTGGAACTAAAGTGAGGAGCGCGCAGATCTCGCCCATTCTGTCGATGATAGAAACCTCCTATCAGACAAAAATCAGAGAGCGGAACATGTGGCTCACCGTTGCAGTGGTCGTGGTGAGTCTTATGCTTATACTTTTCATCGGGCTGCTCTGGTATGTCAACAGGCAGCGCAAGTATCTGCACAGCACCCGTAATGAGCTGCGCACCATCAATGATGAGTTGCAGAATGTGAACACAGAGTTGAAGCTCAGCAATGTGAAGCTCAACGAGTCGAACCGTGTGAAGGAGGAATATATCGGGCGTTTCCTCAGTCTCTGCTCCCTGTATATAGAAAAGATTGAGGAACAGAGAAAGCGCGTGAACAAAATGGTGAAGGCAAAACAGTATGACGACCTTTATAATGCCACACGCACCACTGAGATGAAAAAGAAGGAATTGGAAGAACTCTATTCCAACTTCGATGCTGCCTTCACGCATCTGTTTCCAAACTTTGTAGACGAATTAAACGCGCTTATTGCGCCCGAGGAGCGTATAATGACAAAAGACGGGCGGCTTACCACCACCATCCGTATTTTTGCGCTCATACGTCTTGGCATTGACGACAGCAACAAGATTGCTGAGTTCCTTAACTACTCTGTTCACACCATATATAATTATCGCGTGAAGATACGCAATGCAGCCCTATGCGACAGGAATGAGTTTGAGCAGAAAATAAAGGAGCTGGGATTGTCAAGGGAGGAAGCATAAAAAGAGGGTGTGCTATCTCTTTACACTCATCATAATCTCCCGCAATTCATCGGCAGTGTTGGCGCGCAGCATGGCTATGCGGGTCTGCCGGAAGTCGGGAATGCCCTTGAATATTGGTGTGGCTGCAAGATGGCGGCGTGTATGCAGGATACCGCGATACTCGTCTATCCTGTCAATGTTTATCTGAAGCTGCTCTAACAGAACGTTCAGCTTCCACGCAAAATCCATGGTTTCATCGGGCTGTCTGCCGTCAAGGTAGTCGCGTATCTCCTTGAATATCCACGGTCTGCCAAACGTGGCTCTGCCAATCATCACGGCATCCACGCCATACTGCTCGAAAGCCCGTTTGGTGGCTTCGGGACTGGTTATGTCGCCGTTGCCAATGATTGGAATATGTATTCTCGGGTTGCGCTTTATCTCGCCGATAAGAGTCCAGTCGGCATCGCCTGTGTACATCTGTGCACGTGTCCGCCCGTGAATGGTCAATGCCTCTATGCCGCAGTCCTGGAGCTGCTCTGCCAGCTCGGTGATTATCAGGTTGTCGCTGTTCCACCCCAGGCGGGTCTTTACCGTCACGGGCAGCTTCACGGCTTTCACCACCTCGCGTGTTATCTCCAGCATCAGCGGAATGTTTTGCAGCATTCCTGCACCTGCGCCCTTGCCTGCCACTTTCTTTACAGGGCAGCCGAAATTAAGGTCGATAACATCGGGCTTCGCCTCCTCCACTATCTTTGCCGCCTCTACCATTGCCGCCACGTCCCTGCCGTAAATCTGTATACCTACGGGGCGCTCCTCATCCTTTATAGTGAGCTTGCTGACAGTCGACTTTATGGAGCGTACAAGAGCCTCGGCACTCACAAACTCGGTGTAGACCATAGATGCTCCGAACCGCTTGCAAAGCAAACGGAAACCAATATCCGTAACGTCTTCCATCGGAGCAAGAAAAACCGGCTGGTGACCTAAATCAATATCGCGAATCTTCATGTTAATTACGAATTTTGAGTTTTGAATTACGAATTGTCGGCTAACGCCGATGAAGAATTATAAAATTTAGAATTGTTTCGTTTGTGCTACGATAAAAGGTAATTCGTAACTGAATAATTTATAATCGCAGCGAAGCGAGAATAATTCGTAATTCGTAATTCCAAATTCGTAATTAAAAAGAAAGTCGGGGTGAGCAGGCTCGAACTGCCGACCCCTACGTCCCGAACGTAGTGCGCTACCAACTGCGCTACACCCCGATTAACTTTCTTCTCTTGACTTAAAGACACTCTGGAAGCTGATATAACTTCTGTGAGTTGCTGCCTTTTATCAATATATAATAGCCTTGCGGCTGTTCTTTCTTTATTGCTTCTTTCACCTGTTCCACATCATGGAATTTGCGCAATGGTGTCTGGACTTTCTCAAACTCTTCGCCCACCAGCCAAATGCTGTTTATGTCGGTTTTGCCGATGAAATCGACAATTTTCTGATGCTCTTCACCGCTTACGCTGCCAAGCTCGCCCATACTGCCGAGGATTGCCATCTTGGGACTTACGTCCATGTCGCGGAAGTTTACCAATGCCGCCATCATGCTTGTGGGGTTGGCGTTGTAGGCATCGACAATCAGCTTGTTGTGCTCTGTCATCTCCAGCTGCGAGCGGTTGTTCGACGGCTTATAGTTGGCAAGTGCGTTGTTTATTGACTCTTCGCTCACACCGAACCGTCGTCCTATCGTGATGGCTGCCAGCATATTCGATATGTTATATGAGCCTATCAGATGAGTCTGCACCGTGTGCCACTCTGTATTGCTGCCCTTCCAGCGGAATTTCAGGAACGGAGCACAGGATATCACCTCACCCCTGACATCTAAGCCTTCCTGCTCGCTGACGCCATATCTTATCAGTTTCAACCCATCGGCAATGCCTGCAAGATATTGGTTGTCGGCATCGATGAACACCTCGCTGCCAGCCTTTCCGCGCAAATAGTCGAACAGTTCACCTTTTGTCCTTATCACTCCTTCAAACGAGCCGAAGCCAAGCAGATGAGCACGTCCTACATTGGTTATAAGCCCGAAGTCGGGCTCAACAGTCTCCACCAGAGTCTTTATGTCGCCCGGGTGGCTTGCTCCCATCTCAATCACGGCAATCTCGTGCTCGGGACGTATGCGGAACAGAGTCTTCGGAACTCCGACATCGTTGTTGAAATTTCCTTGTGTGTACAGTACGTTGTATTTTTCGCTGAGTACGGCTGAAACCAACTCCTTGGTTGTCGTCTTGCCGTTGGTGCCAGTGATGCCGATAACGGGAATGTTGAACATTCTGCGGTGATGGCGTGCCAGCATCTTGTATGCCTTCAAACAGTCATCCACCAGAATACAGCGATTATCGGTGGCATATTCAGCTTCGTCAACCACTGCGTAGGCGCAGCCTTTTTTCAGTGCCTCCAGCGCAAACTTGTTGCCATTGAACGACGCTCCTTTCAGTGCTATGAAGATGGAGCCTTCGGGGCAGTCACGGCTGTCTGTGGTAATCACAGGATGAGTCTGATAAATCTTGTATAACTCTGCTGTTTCCATTCGAAGTTCAAAATTTCGGCGCAAAGGTAACACTTTTTTAGCAATCTACCAAACAAAAGATGATTTTTTTATTGTTTTTATGAAAAAAATGTGTACCTTTGCACCCAAAATTATTAATCACATATTTATATTAATATCACAGACATGGCATACAAGCGTATTTCGGCTGTCGAAGCCGCTTCGATGATTAAGAACGGAGAAAACATCGCCCTTAGCGGATTCACTCCCTCGGGAGCCGCCAAGGCAACCACCAAGGAGCTTGCCAAGATAGCTGCTGCAGAGCACGAGGCAGGCCGTCCTTTCCAGGTAGGAATATTCACTGGAGCTTCCACCGGTCAGAGCACCGACGGGGACATGGCAAACGCACAGGCTATCAAGTACCGTGCGCCTTACACCACCAACCCTGACTTCCGCAAGCATGTAAACATGGGCGAGATTGCATATAACGACATTCACCTCAGCCAGATGGCGCAGGAGCTGCGCTATGGATTCATGGGCGAGGTCGACTGGGCTATACTTGAGGTGTGCGACCTTGAGGAGGGCGAGACCACATGCCGCGCCTACCTCACATCGGCAGGAGGCATAAGCCCCACAGCCGCACGTCTGGCAAAGCACGTGATACTGGAGCACAACACCTTCCACAGCGCCAACGCAAAATATCTGCACGATGTCTATGAGCTGCAGGACCCTCCATACCGTCAGGCTATTCCAATCACAAAGGTGAGCGACCGCATCGGCGTGCCTTACGTTGAGATTGACGCAAAGAAGATCGTTGGTGTGGTGGAGTGCCATATCCCCGACGAGGCACGTGCCTTCAAGGACCTCGACCCGCTGACAACTCAGATAGGTCACAATGTGGCTTCGTTCCTGCTCAGCGACATGAAGCGCGGCATAATCCCGCAGTCGTTCCTGCCGCTGCAGAGCGGTGTGGGCACAACGGCAAACGCCATCCTCGCAGCACTGAGCCAGGACCCGAGCATTCCTAACTTCAACATCTTCACCGAGGTGCTTCAGGATGCAGTGGTGGACATGATGCTCGAAGGCCGCGTGCTCGACGCGTCGGCTTGCTCGCTCACCGTCACCAACGACTCGCTGATGAAGGTGTACGACAACATCGACTACTTTAAGAACCACCTGACACTGCGCCAGAGCGAGGTGTCAAACTCTCCGGAGCTTATCCGCCGACTGGGCGTCATCGCCATCAACACCGCCATCGAGGTGGACATCTACGGCAACGCCAACTCTACACACATCAGCGGCACGAAGATGATGAACGGTATCGGCGGCTCGGGCGATTTTGAGCGCAACGCATACATTTCTATATTCACATGTCCTTCAACAGCCAAGGGCGGTGTAATCAGCTCTGTGGTGCCGATGGTGAGCCACCACGACCACACCGAGCACGACGTGAACATCATCGTGACCGAGCAGGGTGTTGCCGACCTCCGCGGCAAGAGTCCTATGCAGCGCGCACAGTGCATCATCGAGAACTGTGCTCATCCTGACTACAAGCAGCTGCTGTGGGATTACCTGAAGATAGCAAAGGGCGGTCAGACACACCACTGTCTGCCGGCGGCATTCGCCTTCCACGACACTCTGGCGCGCAAGGGCGACATGAAGCTCACCGACTTTGCCGAGTACGTGAAGTAAGTGTTCAGTGTTCAGTGAGGAGTGTGAAGTTTAACTTAAACACTGAGATAAAGCGACAGATACTGCGTTTTGTGATTGTGGGGCTTATTGCCACCGCAATCCAATACGCGGTATATTTTTTGATGCAGCTCGTGCTCAGCGGGCATCTTGGGCTGAACATCAGCATGACCGTGGGCTACATCGTGAGCGTTGTATGCAACTTCTATCTCACCACCTATTTCACTTTCAGCAGCAGGGCATCGGTAAGGAAGGCGGCAGGCTTTGGCTTTAGCCACGTCGTGAACTACACCCTGCAGATAGCTTTCTTCAATCTATTCTCTTTCCTCGGCGCGGGTCGCCTTGTGGCACCGGTGTTGGCAATGGGCTGCGCCATGCCCGTGAACTTTACCATCCTGCATTTTGTGTACAGCAGGAAAGGGCATACCAAGGACTCGTAGCTGCTCAGTATTTATTGTCTGAATCAATACCCGTTTTGTTGGCGCAAATCGCCGATTGGCGCGCTTAAATCGGCGAATTAGAATCCTAAATCGGCGATTTACGTCACGCAAACGGCGATTGGTGGACTCCATAATGCTTATCTTATGCAAAGGTACGGAATTTTAAGTTCTCTGTGTCCGACATTGTCCGTAAATGTCCGACAAGACCATTGGAGTTGACAACCTTGACAACCTTGACGGGTATTTTTGAACCCTATGGGATTTACGTGTCACGTGTCACCACGATTTTTAAACTTTCCCGCCCGCCCGCGTGCGTGAAGAGTTGAAAATACCCGTCAAGGTTGTCAAGGTTGTCAACTGGCATTATTCCATGATGCACTTGTTTTACCTGGCAGCTTGGCGTAGCCGCTCAAGAAATCAAAGCCGCTGAATTGATGCCAAAGGCATGGAAAAGAATAAAAAACATTAAAAAAGCCCCCATATTTAGCCAATTCTTCACTCTTCATTCTTCATTCTTCATTTTTTATATTAATTTTGCACCCGAAAAGCTCAGGGCCTTATAGTTCAATGGATAGAATAGCTCTCTCCTAAAGAGTAGATCCGAGTTCGATTCTCGGTGGGGCTACAAGAAGTAGAGGGGTGTCAAAAACAACCTTCTACTTTTTTAGGCACGGATTACACAGATTAGTGAAAGCAAAAAACTGTGAAAATCCGTGTAATCCGTGCCTAAATTTATATCATTATGATTATTTGTTTTTCATTTACAGGCTCTGCATGTCGTTGAGCTTCTTGTAATAGCCGTCCTTTTGCAGCAGCTCGTCGTGCGTGCCCCGCTCCACTATCTGCCCTTCGTGAATAACGTAGATTTCATCGGCACTCTTTATGGTCGACAGACGGTGGGCAATGGCTATGGTTGTGCGCGTCTTCATGAGCCGCTCCAGAGCGTCCTGCACCAGCCGCTCGCTCTCAGTGTCGAGCGCCGATGTTGCCTCATCGAGAATCAGTATCGGCGGGTTTTTCAGTATGGCGCGCGCTATGCTTATGCGCTGGCGCTGTCCGCCCGACAGACGGCTGCCGCGGTCGCCCACGGTGGTGTCCATGCCGTGCTCGCTGTCCATTATGAAGTTGTAGGCATTGGCTATCTTCGCCGCCTCGGCTATGCGCCGGTCGAGGTCGGTGCGGTCGGCATCCTCGGCAACGCTGAATGCGATGTTGTTGCGGAAACTGTCGTTGAACAGGATTGCCTCCTGGTTCACGTTGCCTATGAGCTGGCGCAGGTCGTTGATGCCCACGTCTTTCACGTTGATGCCGTCGATGAGCACCTCGCCCTCCTGCACGTCGTAGTAGCGCGGTATGAGGTCCACGAGCGTGGACTTTCCGCCTCCGCTCTGTCCTACGAGCGCCACGGTCTTGCCCTTGGGGATGGTGAGGTTGATGTTGCGCAGTATCCATTTGTCGGCATAGCGGAACGACACGTTGCGGAACTCTATCTGATGCTCAAACTTGCTGATGTGCTTGGGATTCTCTGGCTCGGTGATGGTGTTCTCGGCAAGCAGAATCTTGTCGACACGCTCCATCGATGCCAGTCCCTTGGGAATGTTGTATCCAGCCTTTGAGAACTCTTTCAGGGGATTGATGATGCTGTAGAGTATCACCATGTAATATATGAAGGTGGGACCGGAGAGCCCGTAGCCGTCGAGCACGAGGATGCCGCCAAACCATAGCACTATGACTATCATCACCGTGCCGAGAAACTCGCTCATGGGGTGAGCCATCTGCTGGCGTATGTTCACACGCATGATGCTGTTGCGGTAGTTGGTGTTGATGGTGTTGAAGCGGTCGTTCATCTTCTTCTCGGCGCAGAATGCCTTGATGATGCGCAGTCCGCCCAGAGTCTCCTCCACCTGGCTCATGGTGTCGCTCCACAGAGCCTGTGCCGTGATGGACCTCTGCTTCAGTTTTCTGCCCACATAGCCCATGAGCCAGCCCATGACGGGCACGATGAGAAGCGTGAACACGGTGAGCTGCCAGCTGATGAACAGCAGTGTGGCGAGATAGGCGATGATGAGAACGGGATTCTTGAACAGCATGTCGAGCGACGACATGATGCTGTTTTCAATCTCCTGCACGTCGCCGCTCATGCGGGCTATGATGTCGCCCTTGCGCTCCTCGGAGAAGAAGCCGAGCGGCAGGGCGTTGATTTTGCGGTAGAGCTGGTTGCGTATGTCGCGCACGATGCCCGTGCGGATAGGGATGATGGTTGCCGACGAAAGGAAGTAGGCACCGGTCTTGAGAAAGGTGGTGGCAGCCAGGAACAGTCCGATGCAGAGCAGGGTGGTGGTGGGACCGATGTCGCTTATCATCTGCGACACATAATAGTTCATATTGTTTGTTGCCACCTCTTTCAGGTCGGCGCTGCCCCATGCCATCACCTCGGTGGCACGCTCTGCCTCTCCAGTCTGGAACAGAATCTGCAGAATGGGTATTATGGCTGCAAATGAGAATATGTTGAGCACCGCCGAAAGGATGTTGAACACCACCGACCACACAAGGTACTTCTTGTATGGCGGGATGAAGCGGCGGAGCACATTTAGAAATTCGCGCATAGTGATATTGGGTTGTTGGGTTGTGGTTTTATTCCGTTACTGCCTCGCCGAGCAATGTGGCGCTTGATGAACCGGTAATCCTCACCTTTACAGTCTCGCCGATGTGATGGCTGCCCTTGTCGAACACCACCATCTTGTTTTGCTCAGTGCGCCCGCACAGCTGCTCACGGCTGCGCTTGCTGTAGCCTTCCACCAGCACGTCGAACACTTTGCCCTCGTCCCTCTTGTTTGCCTTTGCCGACATCTCCGTCTGCAGGGCGATAAGCTCATTCAGACGGCGTATCTTCTCCGCTTCGTCCACATTGTCGGGCAGATGCTTTGAGGCGTAGGTGCCGGGGCGCTCTGAGTATTTGAACATAAATGCAGAGTCGTAGCCCACGGTGCGCATGAGGTCGAGCGACATCTGGTGGTCTTCCTCCGTCTCGCTGTGGTAGCCCACGAAAATGTCGGTGCTCAGTCCGCAGTCGGGTATGATGCGGCGTATTGCCGCCACACGGTCGAGGTACCACTCACGGGTGTATTTGCGGTTCATGAGTTTCAGTATGCGGTCGCTTCCGCTCTGCACCGGCAGATGGATGTGCCTGCACACGTTGGGCATGTCGGCTATTACGTGCAGTGTCTCGTCGCTCATGTCCTTGGGATGGCTGGTGGTGAAGCGCACTCTCATGCCGGGCACAGCCTCAGCCACGCGGCGAAGCAGTTCGGGGAAACGTATTTCCTTGTTGTCGCTGCCCGTAAACTGATAACTGTTCACGTTCTGTCCCAACAGCGTCACCTCCTTAAAGCCGCGCGCCTCAAGGTCTTTCACTTCGCGCAGAATGCTCTCGATGTCTCGGCTGCGCTCCCTGCCGCGGGTGTAGGGCACGATGCAGTAGTGGCAAAAGTTGTTGCAGCCGCGCATGATGCTTACAAAGCCGCCTATGTGTGCTCCGTGGAGACGCTGCGGCACAATGTCGCGGTAGGTCTCGGTGGTGGACAGTTCTATGTTTATTGCCTTATGCCCGGTCTCTGCCTGGGCTATTAGGTCGGGCAGTGACAAATAGGCATCGGGACCAGCCACAAGGTCGGCATGATGATTGTTGAGCAGGTCTTCCTTAGCGCGCTCAGCCATGCAGCCCAACACACCGAGTATCATCCTGTGTCCCTTCTTGCGCTCGGCATTCAGGGTGTCAAGACGGTTGATTATCTTCTGTTCTGCATTGTCGCGCACCGAGCAGGTGTTCAGAAACACCGCATCGGCATCCTTTATGTCATCGCACACTTCGTAGCCCGCCATCTTCATGACCGAAGCCACTACCTCACTGTCTGCCACGTTCATCTGGCAGCCGTATGTTTCAATATACAGTTTCTTCACTTTATATTTCTTATTTTTTATTTTTATCAATAGTCTTTATTGTCTTGCCGTTATACTGTTTCAGCCGTATGCCTTGGGGCAGCAGCCGGCGGTAGTCTGCATGGATTTCAACAGGTGATTCTCCGTTGACGGTGACACCGCTTATGGCGCTTCCTGTTTCCATAAACTTGAACGAGATAAGTCCGTCCTCACTCTCGGCAATGCCGGTAATGGGCTTGCCCATATACTTGCTGCCGCTGCTGTTGTCGTTGAACAGATGTGCGGCAGGTGTGGAGGTGTCGGTAAGCTCGGTGTTGCCCTTTGTTCCTGGATATGTGTCGCCTGCTAAGCTATTTTTAGAATTAATCGCCGAGTTGTCGGCATGTATTATGGTGCAGCGCTGGTGTTCGGCGTTCGTGTTCACATTATTATAATACCATTTCTTTTCATCGTAGTCTATGTGTGTCACCAGCAGTCCGTGCCCCGGCAGATAGGTGTCCCAACCCTGTTTCTGGCGGTTGTCGAGAATGTAGTACTCATCGGCATACGCATCATTATATATAATGTATCCCGTGTTGCCGCTGTCGAGCGATGCCATGCCCTGCACGGTGGTGGCTGCTGTCAGCTCCGTGGGAGTAGCCCATCCGCACAGCCACCGCTCGTATGTGGTGTAGTTGCATGGACATTCACCGCGTTCGTGCGCACCGAGATAAGTTCCGTAGTCCATCAGGCTCCACCGGTTCATGCCAAAGGCTTTGTTGTTTTGTGTGTCGTATAAGTCGGGTAGTCCGAGGCAGTGGCTGAATTCGTGGCAGAATGTACCTATCCCGTCAGGAGTACTGCCGGTATTGTTTGCAAGCTCGCTGGAGCAGGCATAGACATTTATTCTCTTTCCGTTGTATTTCTGAAGCTGCATGCCCAATTCCCACTGATGAGGCCATATCGTCTCCGGGGCGCCTCCCTGCGATTCGCCATATCCGGCATACACCACAAACACCATGTCGACATTGCCGTCGTCAAACCAGTCGTATTTTGAATAGTCGACATCAGCCGATGCCAGCTTGCAGGCTTCCTTGACCATTTCTCTTGGATTTTTGTCGCTGCCGCTGTTGTCGTTGCCGCCGTAATATTCCATGTTTTGGGCTAAGGTGTAGGGACCAGCCACATCGAAGGTGAGATTGAACAAGCCGTTGCTCTGGTCGGAAAAATATTGTGACACACAGTTGTGGCAGTCGTTCTCCGAATATCCCTTTTCATTCAACATTCTTTCATAGTGCTCCTTTGGAGAGGGAATGGTGAAGGCATTGTCCTTAAAGTTTACGAGAATCACAAGCCCGTGCTTGTTGCCCTCGTATCTGACCGTCTTGCCGGCTCTTGTCCTTATGCCGCTGTTTGTCCTTGCGGCATTGCGCCTTTCTACGTTTGCCCGGCGTATATTGCTTATGTCGTTGCTTATGTCGCCGCGTTTCACGATGAATGTTCTCTCCTGTTCTGTTCGCTGGCTGTTACTGTGAGCCATAATGTCTGAAGCAACAAAGCTGCCGCCTTTTATGATGGCGTGATAAAAGTCACCGTTCTCTGCCTGTATCAGCGGCAGACCGTCGTCAGTAACAAAATAGTGGAAATGCTCATCACCGCGCTGTGACACTACAAGCTCAGTGCCGTCGCTCTGCCTGACGGCAATCTTTGTGCGTTTTGCCGGCGCGGCAAAGGCATTGTCCGCGCACAATAACAATGTGGCGGCAACTGCTATTCTGATTACAATCTTTCTCATTAAAGTCTTTTTACACAGAATCAATAACTTTGTATCATTCGAGCAACTTAATAAGTTCCTTCACGCCTTCCGACGCACCCTTTTGTATGTGGGTGACCCCGGGAATGGTCATTCCTACTGACGGGGCAGGGTCGATAAGATATATCGGCGTGCCGTCTTTTACGTAGTGTGCCAGACTTGCGGCGGGATAAACCACAAGTGACGAACCGATTATTACGAATATGTCGGCATCAGCCACCCAGTCTATTGCTTTCTCCATGTTGGGCACGGCCTCGCCGAAGAATACTATATAGGGGCGTAGGAGTGAGCCGTCGGCAGCCTTTGTGCCAGGCTTCACCTCATAGTTGTCGGCAGTGAGTGTCTGCCAGCAGGCGGGATTTTCCGTATCTTTGCTTGAGCACACCTTCATCAGCTCGCCGTGCAGGTGGAGCACCTTGGTAGAGCCGGCAGCTTCATGCAGGTTGTCAACATTCTGTGTTATCACTCTCACATCGTACTTCTTTTCCAGTTCTGCCAGCAGTCTGTGACCCTCGCATGGCTTTGTGTCGGCGCACTTGCTGCGGAGCATGTTGTAGAAGTTGGTCACGAGCGTAGGGTCGGCAATCCAACCCTCATGTGTAGCTACTTTCTGTACGGGGTAGTTTTCCCAAAGTCCGTCGGCGTCGCGGAATGTCTTCAGACCACTTTCAACAGACATTCCCGCACCAGTCAATATCACGAGTTTCTTCATACTAAAAGGTATTTATTTTCTTAACGTGTCAAAAATTTGCACAAAAATACTAATTTTTTTTCAAATGGTGCAACAAAATCAAGAAAAAATAGTATCTTTGCACGTTTTTATAACGAAAGTAAGTAATTTTTGAACAAAATTTTAAGAATTGACAAATGGATAAATTGAGTTACGCCATGGGGCTTGGCATTGGTCAGCAGTTGGCGCACATGGGTGCAAAGGAATTGGTTATTGATGATTTTGCACAGGCGATAAAGGATGTAATTGCGGGCAATGACCTGTTTGTGAGCCATGTTGAGGGCCAGCAGATAGTGCAGCAATATTTCAAGCAGAAAGAAGAGGAAATGAGCAAGACCGCCCGTGAGGCTGGTGAGAAGTTCCTTGCAGAGAACGGCAAGAAGGACGGTGTGGTTACAACTGCCAGCGGCCTGCAGTATCAGGTGCTGAGCGAGGGCAACGGCAAGCAGCCTAAAGCCACCGACAGCGTTACATGCCATTATGAGGGCAGTCTTATCGACGGTACTGTGTTCGACAGCTCGTATAAGCGCGGTGAGCCGGCTACATTTGGCTTGCAGCAGGTGATAGCAGGATGGACTGAGGGACTTCAGCTTATGAAAGAGGGCGCAAAGTTTCGTTTCTTTATTCCTTATCTGTTGGGCTACGGTGCGAGCGGTGCCGGTCAGAGCATTCCGCCATACGCAACACTTATCTTTGATGTGGAGCTTATCAAGGTTGTGTAAAGTGTAAACTACCCCTCCTAAATAAAAAAACAAAAACAAAATAATAAAATAAAGAAAATGAAAAAATTATCATTTTTGGCTGTTGCAGCCATTGCTGCCGCTACATTGGCTTCTTGCGGCAAGAGCACTCCAAAGGCGAGCCTGAAGAGTGACGTTGACTCACTGACATACGCTATCGGTATGGCACAGAGTGAGGGACTTACAGAGTATCTTTCTCGTCAGGGTGTGGACACTACTTACATCAAGGACTTCATCAAGGGTCTTAATGAGGGTGCAAGTGCAGGTGACGACAAGAAGAAGGCAGCTTACTATGCAGGTATCATGATTGGCCAGCAGGTGGGTAATCAGATGTATGAGGGTATCAACCGTCAGATTTACGGTGAGGACTCTACACAGTCGATTTCAAAGAAAAACCTTCTTGCCGGTTTCATCAGCGGTATTACAGGTAAGAACGCTCTTATGAAGAAGGATGAGGCACAGATGTATGCCCAGACCAAGATGGAGGCTGTGAAGGCTAAGGCTATGGAAGCTCAGTATGGTGAGAACAAGAAAGCCGGTGAGGCTTTCCTTGCTGCCAATGCAAAGAAGGAAGGTGTGAAGACTCTTCCCGGCGGTGTTCAGTATAAGGTTATCAAAGAGGGTAGCGGTGCCATCCCTGCCGACACTTCTATGGTGAAGGTACACTATGAGGGCAAGACTGTTGACGGTAAGGTGTTTGACAGCTCTTACAGCCGTAAGGAGCCTACTACATTCCGTGCTAATCAGGTGATTAAGGGCTGGACAGAGGCTCTCGTTCACATGCCTGCAGGAAGTGTATGGGAAGTTTATATTCCACAGGACAAGGCTTATGGCGCACAGAATGCCGGCAACATCAAGCCTTTCTCTGCACTGATTTTCAAGATTGAACTTATTGAAGTGAACTAATGCGAAAGATAATAGTTTTAGCAATGGTTATCGTGGCAGGCTCTATGTCTGCCACGATTTCTGCAAAAAAGAAGCAGAAGAAAGCCGTTGTGGAAAAGCCCGCACTGGTGCTCTCCACATCGGCAGACACACTGAGCTACACTGCAGGTGTGAGTATTACCGATGGACTGCTGCCTTTCTTGACACAGCAGATGGGAGTTGACACTGCTTATATGGCTGATTTTGTGAAGGGGTTCAATGAGGTGATTAACGCCAACGGTGACCCGAAACAGAAGGCATACGTGGCGGGCATGCAGATAGCTAATCAGGTGAAGGAGCAGATGCTTGCACGTATGAAAAACGATTTTTCCGACACTCCCGACTCTATCAGCGATGACCTGTTTTTCCGTGGTTTCTGTGATGCCCTTTCCGGTGACACAACATTCACCGCAGACAAGGCAAGGACTGTGTTCATGCAGAAGAAGGAATACAACCAAAAGGCTCCAGGCATGAATTTCCTTGCAGAGAATGCAAAGAAGGAAGGTGTGACGGTTTTACCCAGCGGACTGCAGTATAAAGTGTTGCAGAAGGGTGAGGGTAAGACACCGCAGCGCACCGACAAGGTGAAGGTGCACTATGAGGGCCGTCTCATTAATGGTAAGGTGTTTGATGCCAGCAAGCGTCATGGTGACAAGCCTGCCGAGTTTGGTGTGACTGATGTCATAAAGGGCTGGACCGAGGCACTGCTGCTCATGCCTGTGGGCAGTAAGTGGCAGTTGTACATTCCATACGATCTTGCGTATGGCGAGCGTGGCACCGGCCGTGACATCAAGCCGTATTCGACACTGGTGTTCGACGTTGAGCTTGTTGATATCTGTGAGCCGGAGGCTGCAAAGGCTGAGGTGAAAGAGGAACCTGCCGCTCAAAAGCCTGTTGCAAAGAAAAGCGTGAAGGCAAAGCGTAAATAACAAAGTATATATGTATTTTAGCCTTTTAAGGGCAAAAATATTTATGAAATTATGCGGTTTTGAATAAAATGTATCTCATTTTGTTCAAAACCGTATTTATTTTTTGTTAAAGCTATTGCATAATTCAATAAAAAGCAGTACTTTTGCTGACAAATTGTAAATATTATAAGTTATTGTAATGGAAAAGATAGACAAATTAGACAAAAAAATTCTGAACATTCTTTCGCGCAACGCACGAATACCATTCAAGGATGTGGCTGCTGATTGCGGTGTTTCGCGTGCTGCCATTCACCAGCGTGTACAGCATCTTATAGATGCCAATGTGATTATGGGCAGCGGTTTTGATGTTAACCCCAAGAGTCTTGGTTATTCTACATGCACATACGTGGGCATTTCTCTTGAGAAGGGCAGCATGTATAAGGAGGTGGTGGAGCGCCTGCAACTTATACCTGAGATTGTGGAGTGTCATTTTACAACCGGACCGTATACCATGCTCGTGAAACTTTATGTCCGCGACAATGAACAGCTCATGGATTTGCTTAACCGGCAGTTGCAGCATATCCCCGGAGTGGCATCTACCGAGACGCTCATCTCGCTTGAACAGAGTATCAAGAGGGAGATACCGGTGCATATTGATTAAAAATAGAGTGAAGAGTGAAGAATAGTTTTTATGAACAATCGTTTTGATTGGAACAAGCGCCTTACTGATGTCTACGGCAGGTTTCCTGAAGCAGAGACCAGACCGGTGATAGGTATTACCGGCAACTACGACAATGCGTCGTGTATGCTGGCAGAGACATATTATAAAAAGGTGGTCGAAGCTGGTGGTGTGCCTGTGATTATACCGCCGCTGACCGATGTAGGTGTGATAATCAATACATTGGACAGAATTGACGGCTTGCTCCTGAGCGGTGGCGGCGATTATAATCCGCTGTACTGTGGCGAGGAACCGTCGCCGAGGCTTCATGGTATCAACAGTGAGCGTGACTTGCCGGAGCTGCTTATTACCCGTCTTGCATACAACCGGCAGATACCCATGCTCGGTATCTGCCGGGGGATACAGACGCTTGCCATGGCGCTCGACGGTCATGTGGAGCAGGATATAAGGACCAACATAAAGCACTCGCAGGATGCCAATCGTGCAGAGCCTACTCATACGGTGAACATTGTCAAGGGCTCAATGCTCTATACATTGTTTAACAGCAACAGTATTGCCGTAAATTCATTCCATCACCAGGCTGTGGACAAGACCGGACCTCATTTCTCTGTGGCGGCAAAGTCGCCGGATGGGGTTATTGAAGCTATTGAGAGCAGCGAGTTTAAGTCTGTCATGGGAGTGCAGTGGCATCCTGAATGTCTTGATGAGGGAAAACCGTTGTTTGAATGGCTTATACGTGAGGCGCGGCATTTCCGGCAGGCTTGCGGTGTACATAGCCGTGTGCTTACCCTCGATACTCATTGTGACACTCCTATGTTTTTCCCGCAGAACATAAGGTTTGACCACCGCGACCCGCGGGTGCTTGTCGATTTGCATAAAATGACTGAAGGTCATCAGGATTCAACAATCATGGTGGCATATTTGCCACAGCCAAAGATTGGGGAGATGTTCTCACACAAAGTGGGTTTCCCTGTTGGCGGACCTACAGAGTATGCTGATTTGATTTTTGATAAAATAGAGGAAATAGTGGCTGCCAACAGTCATTATATCAGTATTGCGCGTACTCCTGCCGATCTGTATAGCGACAAGCACATGGGACGTAAATCTATAATGCTGGGCATTGAAAACGGACTTGCTCTTGGCGATGACATTGCCAACGTGAAGCACTTTGCGCAGCGTGGAGTGGTGTATATCACCTTGTGTCATAATGGTGACAATTCGCTTTGTGACAGTGCCCGCGGATGTAATACCCACAATGGAGTGAGCCGTTTCGGAGCGCAGGTTATACAGGAGATGAACCGTCAGGGGATTATGGTCGATCTAAGTCATGCTGCAGAAAAGAGCTTTTATGACGCGCTTGAGATAAGCTGTCTGCCAATAGTGTGTAGCCACAGCAGTGCGAGGAGTCTGTGCGATCATCCGCGCAACCTTACCGATGATCAGATGCGTGCCTTGTCACAGAAGGGTGGAGTGGCGCAGATAACGTTATACAATGGCTTCCTGCGTAAGGAGGGCGAAGCTACTGTGATGGATGCACTTGCGCACCTTGAGCATGCCATACATGTGATGGGAATAGACCATGTGGGTATCGGCACCGATTTCGACGGTGACGGAGGTGTGCGTGGCATTGCCGACTCTTCAGAGATAATCAATTTCACGCGCCAGCTGCTCGCGCGCCGTTATAGCGAGAGTGATATTCAGAAAATTTGGGGCGGCAACTTCCTCAGGGTGATGGGGCAGGTGCAGGCTGCAAAACAGAAATGACAAACTATTTACACGATATAAAAATACTGTAATAATGACTTTTATAAACTGCAACCATAATAATAAAGTGTGTCGGTATGCTGTCGCGCTTTTGTGTTCCGTGTGTGTGTGCGGTGCCTCATTTACTATACAGTCGTGCGGCAACAGCAAGAAGGCTTCCACCGATACACGGACAGCCATGCAGCCCGTGGGACCGGTGTTTGTGGCTGACAGTGCATACGCCTATTGTGAGGCGCAGTGTGCCTTCGGACCACGTATTATGAACAGTGACGCCCATGACCGTTGTGGGGAATGGATTACTGGTAAGTTCCAGTCATTGGGCATGACTGTGCAGACACAGAGCGCACAGCTTAAAGGTTATGACGGTACTATGTTGCGCAGCACAAATATCATAGCGAGCTATAAGCCTGAACTGACGGACAGGATTCTTGTCTGCGCGCATTGGGACAGTCGCCCGTGGGCAGACAACGACCCTGATGAGGCTAATCATCATACTCCTGTGATGGCTGCCAACGACGGTGCGAGCGGTGTGGCTGTAATGCTTGAGCTGGCACGGCTCTTGGGTGCTCAGGATTCTTTGGCTGTGGGAGTGGACTTTGTGTGCTTCGATGCTGAGGACTGGGGCACGCCGCAATGGGCTGACACGCCAGACAGTGGCGACACATGGGCATTGGGAGCGCAGCACTGGGCTGCCAATCCCCATAAAGACGGCTATAAGGCACGTTTTGGTATTCTTCTCGATATGGTTGGCGGACGTGGTGCCAAGTTCTATCAGGAGGGAATGTCGAAGCAGTTTGCTCCAGCCATAGTTGATAGGGTGTGGGAGGCTGCTCACACTGTTGGCTATGGCAGTATGTTCCCCAAAGCTGAAGGCGGCATGGTCACCGATGACCATATACCTGTAAATGAGAAACTGAAAATCCCCACAATTGATATAATAAACTATTATCCCGATTGTGAGCAGAGCAGCTTCGGACCTACATGGCACACTGTCAGCGACACGATGGAGAATATCGACAAGAACACTTTGCAGGCAGTGGGACAGACTGTGGTGCAGGTCTTGTTCTGTGAATAAAGATTTATCAGAAACTTTTCAAAATGTACCACCCTGTGATTGGAGCGGCAGGGTGGTACATAATCCGTAATTTTCTTGACTATATAAATAAAAAGATGTTTTTTTGCAGCATATATATAAACTTGTAGTTTTTAAGACGCTTCATGATGAAAAAGTTGGTATATATATTTATAATTATGGTCACGATGCTGGCTTGCTCGGAACATCATGAACGCACGGCGGCACTTGAGCATGCCATTGCCGCAATGAGAAATAATCCCGATTCGGCACTGCTTATTCTCGACAGCCTCAAGGTGCATGAGCAGCAGTTTGGACGACACTTCCGCATGCAATGCAACCTTCATCGCACCAATGCACTCAACAAGCTTGACACACTGTTCCGTACTACTGACGATATACAGCAGCTTGTCGACTATTTCGACAACCATGGAACACCGAATGAAAAGATGCTTGCCCACTATCTGCTCGGACGTGCATATTATGACACGGGTGAGTCGCCCATGGCACTGAAATGTTTTCAAGATGCCGTGGCAATGGCCGACACCACAGCTAAAGACTGCGATTATTGGCAGCTGAGCAGGGTGTACGGGCAGATAAGCAATATCTTTTATCATCAAAATTTATGGAAAGACGATTTTGCATCTACGGAACAAGAGATAAAATATGCATGGAGAAGCAAAGACACGCTGAGTGCTTTGTTGGGTATATCCGGAAAGATTAGGATATATGAGAGACTTTTAGCTGTTGATTCTGCTATACATGTATGTGAGCATGTTTCTGAACTGTTTAATAAATATGGATATAAAAAACATTCCGCCGCCGTACGCGCTTCTATTATAAGAAATTTAATTGATAATGGCAATTTGGCGAAAGCTAAATACAACATGGATATATATGAATCAGAATCGGGTTTCTTCAATGCTGACGGTGACATTGAACCAGGACGTGAGGTGTACTATTATTTTAAAGGTCAGTATTATCTTGCAATAAACCAATATGACTCCGCTGAATATTACTTCCGCAAAGAACTGCGTGACGGCAAGGATTTTAACAATCAGAATGCAGCTTCACGGGGACTTGCGTTATTGTTTCAGCAGACAAACCGCCCTGACTCTGCTGCAAAATATGCACTGTACAGCTATGAGATGAATGATTCACTATATGTACAAAAGGCAACAGAGGAAGTTGCAAATATCCATGGCTTATACAACTATATACATAATCAGGAGATAGCACAGAAAGAGAAGGAGAAAGCATCTTTCGTGACAATTTGTTTGTGGATATGCGTTATCGCATTTATTGCCATTGTTGTAATGTTTATTCATAGAATGAAGAAGATAGAACGGATAAAAAGAGATAATGAAGCTAAATATCAGAAAAGCGTGGAGCGATTGGCAAATATGCAAATAGAGATAGCCCAAATGCGCTCAAATGAAATCACCCATAAGGACATTATTGCCAAGATGGAAAGTCAGGTAACAAAAATGAATATGGAAATCTGTGAGTATCGTAATAAGAAAGCATCTGACAGGCAGACAGCAAAAGAACAGCTGATGAATTCTGATGACTATAAGGCTTTGGATTCATTGGTTGCCAAAGGAACAGCTTTGTCTGATGATGATATGGCTAAAGTTTACCAGCTCGTTATCCGTTATTTCCCGACTACATATAAATATATATATTCCAAACGTTTTGTTCTCACAAAAAACGAGTTTTACGTCTGCATATTGGTATGTCTGTATATCAAGCCAAACAGTATCTGCCATTTACTAAATATATCATCATCTTATGTTTCAAAAATGCGTTCCGATATGTTAAAACAACTTTTTGGTACTGTTGGGAAGCCAAAAGAATTCGACGAGAAAATACATAACATGGAGTAAAACATCATTAATAAAATTATATAGCGCTGATTTACAGGGATATATACGGAGTAAAATTTGAGTAAATTTTTAAATACCTTATTGTTTTTGATTTTATCCTTTATTATGTACCTTTGCAGACAAATTTTTATTTAAAAAAACAAAAACAATGAAAAAAACATTATTATCAGCATTGCTGAGTTTACTAAGCATTACAATGTATGCTTATTCATGTAATCAACATGTGTTACACTTATCTGCAGGATATGTTGATGAAACTCCTGCGTATCACGGTAAAGGTAAAGCTCCTGTGCGTATTCCTGTAATATACCAGGATAATCACGCATTCAGTTTCCAGTCCTGCCATTCCGAATACATTATTAATATAGTGCAGAACGGAGAAGTGGTGTTCACGTCTGTGGTTCCTGCTGATGCCGCTCAATTCGAGTTGCCAGATTACATCAGCGGTGAGTGTATAATTCAGTTTATGACTGGAAACTATTGCTTCTGGGCAGAGATAGAACTGTAATTCCGTAGACTTTTAACCAAATCGATTATAGAAATAACTTTTTCTGTAAAAATGTTTGGTCATTCGAAAAACTTTTTTTACTTTTGTTTTTTGTAAGAAATATTAAAAACGACAAATAAATTTTATAGATAAAATTGGAAGATGTAAATATGAAGAAGATACTGTTTATTGTATTTTTTGCGCTTATGCAACTGCCTTCTTTTGCCCAGTATGAAATAGGCTACACATACGATGGGGCAGGCAACCGCATTAAGCGTGAGCTGCTGTTTGCCAAGTCTCAGACAAGAGCCAAGAGTGAGCAGGATAAACAACCTGATAACTATACGGACAGGCTTAACAGGCAGCTGATAACAATTTCTCCTAATCCTACACACGGGATAATCCGCGTACATATAGAAAAACACAGCGCTGAAGACCAGTATGCCATATATGTGTATACTGTTGGCGGTGAGAAAGTATTTCATTCAGATCATGTAGAGCCGACAACAGATATAGACCTAAGTAACCTTTCAAGTGGTATATATATCCTGAAAATCACCAATGGAGACAAAGATATAACAAGGAAAATAATAAAACAATGAGAAAGATTTTATTATCAATACTGACATTTATAGGACTGTTTCCTTTAGTTGTGGATGCCGCAGACACGTATTCCGTAGGTACTCCCAATGGGGCGTTCACCGTAAACGGTTTAGGAGCAGCAGAATATAATGTAAGTATAGATGTACCTGAATGTGGGAATGCCACTCCTAAGATTGGTGTGGGATATAACAGCCAGTCGGGTAATGGTCTTGTCGGGTTTGGGTTTAATATCACGGGCTTAAATAGTATTACACGTGGAAATTGTGACTTTTTTCACGATTCCAGTGTCTGGGGTGTTAAATATAACGACATTGACGCTTTGTTTCTTGGCGGTAAACGACTGATATTTCAAAATGGACTTTCTGGAAGTGACGGCGCATGCTACTCTCCAGAGGGTGATCCTTATACACAAGTTGTTCTCCACGGCTCTGCTGGCAGCACAGGCTGCTGGTTTAGTGTAAATACAGCCGACGGCAAGAGCTATGAATATGGCAACAGCACCGACTCGCGTCTGACCTTTACCGACAGGAAGAATGTCAGCCATGATGCAGCATGGTATGTCAACAAGATAAGTGACGCACACGGCGACTATGCTGAATACCATTATACCACATCCAACTACAACATTCGTCCTGTCTCAATTAGCTATGGCAAGAACAGTGTAAAGAGCCGTGGTGTGGAATACAAGATACTTTTTAGTTATACAACACTTAGCGGTGCGTATGCCAAACCGTTTGCCATCGGTGACCGTCAGGGCAAGATAGATGTATGTTTGAACAGCGTCAGTGTGTTGACATCAGGAAACACATTACGAAAGTACACATTTTCTTATAACAATTCTTCAGACGGTACTGCCGATAAATATTACCGTCTTATTCAGGTTGATGAGCAGAATGGAAACGGAGAGTCTCTCAGTCCTATAAAGATTAGCTGGAATTATCTGCAAGCAACGCAAATAGTGAATAAAAAAATAGATGTCGTCACCGAGTCCACCAACAGTTGGATAAAAGAGGACAGCAGGATGTTCCATGCTGTTGATATAAACGGTGACGGGGTGAGTGATATTATACGTCTGTCGCCAGGATATTTTGGCACGGAATATAATAAAAACATAACAACTTTCCTTTTCGTCAGCCTAAGTAAAAAAGACCAGTACGGAAATGTCACTTATGATAGTCCTCAAAATATAGATTTGCCGGGAACCATCTCCGATTCGGACATGAAGCTGCTTTTAGGTGGCATGCATGCCATGGATTTCGACGGTGACGGGTATAACGACCTCGTAATTCCATATTATGAAAATACCAATAATAGCCATGCAGAAACCTTTCACATAGTTTCTGGAAGAAAATTTATTGATGGCAGTAACTTAGTATCAGCCCAAGTGAAAATGTACAACTGTAACCATCATCCGCTGATAACAGCCTGTGATGTCAATGAAGACGGCAAGGATGACATAATATATTTGGAAGATGGTATGCTTGGCTCAAGTTATAGTGGGGCTGTAATATCTTATGAATCCAAATCGAGCTACACCACTAACAGCTTGGACGTGAAGCTCGACAAGAAGCCTCAGAAAATCTTTACCGGCGATTACAACAGTGACGGTCTTGCCGACATAATCATATTCTATGATGGAGGATATAAAATCCTTTTTAATAAAGGTGGGACGACTGCCGTAAGAAGATATGACGACAGTAATTCAATAACGGGAACAAACTTTGGCAACAGGTTCAGAATAGTACAGGGTGATTTCAACGGTGACGGGCGTATGGACTTTGTATATCAGGAGGCAAGCAGCAATTATGGCCTGGCTATTAACAACGGTGACGGTACATTCAGTGTAAATGACAGTGCTGGGGAGTTTGACTTGTTCAATCAGGAAACAAACAAGGATGATGACCGCTTTAATCTGTTGGCCTATGATTTTGACCATGACGGAAAATGCGATATAGTGATAAACAAAGCCCGGTATGTTCACCATGGTTTTCCTAAGTTCAGGAATGACTATAAAAACACCGAGACTATTTGGGCACGTTCCACTGGCACATCATTTGTGTCGGTCAAGAGTGTTGTTATCAACAATGAGGACGCTGCAAAATGCAGTTACGTCATGCTTGGCGATTTCTACGGTGACGGTGACATCCAAATGGCCAATTACGGAGGAAATCTTCTTAATGCCAACGACAATAACATAACAGGAGTGCTGAATATTTACCGTTCTGGCACAGACTTGGTAAAAAGCGGCAAGGTGTCAGTCATAACTAATGGTCTGGGGCAGACAACCAGCATCAGCTATAAAAACGGTGCCGATCCGCGGGTATATACACCTGGCACATCTGCCAGCGCCTATCCTGCCAACAGTTATACGCTGCCCATTCCTTTGGTGGCAAACGTGTCTGTAGGTAATGGCGCAGCTGGCACGCAGGATATTAAGTACCAGTATGGCGGGTTGAAGCTCCATATTGGCGGTAAGGGCATGCTTGGATTCACCACACGCACAACAGAAAATACAACATTGGGAACCACGGAAACCGTCACCATAGACCAGTGGGACACCAAAAGATGGATACCGTTGCAGACCACCGCCACAACAACTGTCGGCAGTACGTCGTCAACGACTGTCTCCACAGTATCTGTGTTCGACAATTGGTATAAAAACTATTTTGCGTACACATCGGGACAGGCGATTACGGATTTTGACGGCAACACCACGGAAACATTGACCGAATACGACGCCAGCAAGGGAGTTCCGACAAAGGAAACGGTTAAAAACGACGGTGACAACATGTACAGGCAGGTGGAGTACGGCGGCTATGTGCAAAAGGCAGGACAGTGGATGCCTACAACGCTCATAAAACGTCAGAAGCATAAGGATGACTCTGATGTGTTCTCCACTACCACACAATATACCTATAACGACAAGGGCGACATACTGACCACAGTCATTAATGCCGGTTCTTCACTTCCTCTGACCACCACAAACACATACGATGTTTACGGCAACGTGCTCACCACCAGGCAGACGGGACAGGGAGTGGGCAACAACGTCAAGACATTTGTTTACGACAGCACCGGCCGTTTTGTAGTGAAAGCCACAGAATCGGCATCGCCTGCGGTCAACACCTACACATACGACACATGGGGCAATGTGCTCACTGAATGCGACGAGACCAATCCCCAGGGAAAGCTCACCGTAAGTCATGTTTATGACGGTTGGGGCAGGGAGACAAGCGTTACATCGCCGCCAGCCACAACCACGACAACATCATATGGATGGGGAAGCAGCAACCCCAAGAAGTATTATATACTGAAATCTCCCGACAATGCGCCTTGGGTGAAGACTTGGTATGACAACTGCGGGCGCGAGGTGCTTGTGGAAAGTGTAGGACCGATGAACACCACGGTGTCTAAAGCTACGAGCTATAATGCCAAGGGACAGGTGTACCGTACGACCAACACTACAGGTCAGCTCTCAATCACCGAGACTTTTGCCTACGACAGCCGCGGCAGGGTGACTTCCGATGCGCTCTCGTCAGGCAAAACAACCACATACAGCTATGGCAACCGTTCGGTGACAGCCACTGTCAACGGCAGAAGCTATACCAAGACAAGCGATGCCTGGGGAAATATCATCAGTTCTGTTGACCCTATCTCACGGGTCGACTACCAATACAGCTCAAACGGTCAACCTCTGCAGGTAACTGCAAGCGATGCGACAACACACTTTGAATATGATGCCGCAGGCAACAAGACCAGCATGACTGACCCTGATGCCGGGACAACGTCATATACATATTCCGCCGACGGAAAAATTCTTACCGAAACCGATGCGAGGGGCATAGAAACCTCTAACACGTATGATGACGGGGGACGGCTTGTGACAAGCGTTACAGGAAACACCATCATCACAAATACATACGGTACCACAGGCAATGCCGCAAACCGCCTTGTCAAGACTGAGAGCGGCGGCAACAGCATAGAATATACATACGACACCTACGGCCGTGTGACTCTTGAGCGGCGAAAAACGAACGAAGGCAAGAGTTACCTCTTCATTCGTGGATATAATGACAAAAACCAGCTTGTAAGTATGCAATATCCTAACATGGCGCCTGTCACACATATATATGACAGCTATGGTAATGTGATACAGAAAAACACCGCCAATAAGGTGATATACAAGCTGGAGAGCTACAACGGACTGACGGAAAGCAGCTCGTTCAACGGTGCTTTGACAACCACGCATACCAGAGATTCACGTGGATTCCTGACCAATGTGAGCCTGACAAAAGGTGACGACACACTTGAAAGCCTCACTACAGATTATGACGGGGCAACAGGCAATCTGATGTCACGCCAGCGCAATGTCCAGAAAGAGAAATTCTGGTATGACGAGCTCGACCGTCTCACGGAGGTCTCTGAAAACAAATTTTTGAAGTTGACAGTGACATATCTTCCCAACGGCAACATAAACGGCATGACCGATGTGGGAATGTACACCTATGACAGTACCGACAGACCGCATGCCGTACGCAGTGTGGAAAATTTTTCGGAAGAAATATCAGGCGAGCCTATGACCACCACATTTAATGACATCAATAAGATTTCCGCTATAAACAAAGGCAGCGATGGAAATAGTTACACCATGACCATCGGTTACGGTCCTGACTGTCAGCGTTGGAGCAGCGTGCTTGAAGTTGCAGGAAGGCTATTACGCTCAACAGTGTATATGGGCGATTATGAGGAAGTAACCGTATCAGGAGGAGCTACGCGTGGTTTCTGTTATCTTGGTGACAACGTGTTGGCTGTGCGTGATAATAATACGGTGAAATACTATAACATCTTCACCGACAATCTCGGAAGCATACTCTCTGTCATGGATGAAACGGGCAACAAGTTTTTTGATGCAACATACAGCGCATGGGGACGGCAGGAGGTCACCACCAACCTCATAGGCATACGCCGTGGTTATTGCGGCCATGAGATGCTCGACGAGTTTCAGCTCATCAACATGAACGGCCGTTTGTATGACCCTATGATTGGCCGTTTCCTCAGCCCCGACAACTATGTGCAGCTACCCGGAAACAGCCAGAGCTATAACCGCTATAGCTATTGTCTAAATAATCCGCTGAAATACAATGACCCGAGCGGAGAACTGTTCGGCATAGATGATATAATAATTGGTTTTGCCTTGTTTAATATGGCAAACAGCATGATGCAGGCAGCATTCAACGGTGAAAATGTATGGAAAGCAGGAGGGCTGAGCCTGCTGTCATCTGCTGCAAGCTATGGAATAGGTGCACTGTTTGGCACTGCAGGCAATTTTGGTCACGAACTTCTCCGCGCAGGTGCACACGGACTGGCAAGTGGTGTAGTGGGAGCCTTAAACGGCGAGAAATTCCTGTCGTCTACAGTATCGGGCATGGGAGCTTCTCTTATAGGCTCATACGCACAGGCTTCCAAACTGTCATCATCGAAGTTAATGGCATCTACTACAGTTATGGGTGGTGCATTGGCATGGGCTACTGGAGGAGATTTCCTTGCTGGAGCAATGCAGGGGCTGATTATAGGCGGTCTCAATTTCGCAGAGCATGATGAGTTTATAACTCTGACGCATGATAAGGAGGGAAATATGGAGTGTCATATAAAAGATTTCTATGTTACTCCCGAACACAAAGATTCTGATATAGATTTTCTCTCTTCTTACCCACGTGAAAAGCCATTAGAGATAGTTTCCCCTGAGTTTGGTGTATTTTTTGCTGTGCGCATGTTTTTTTCTATTGTATCGACCAATGCCCTTTCATTTTTTACAAATACCATGTATACTTCCAAAGTGCAAAAACAAATGAATAGAGGGATTGGGGAATACCATTCTTTTCCCAAAGAAGTTGAGGCTTTTGAAAAATACGGATCAAAGGGATTGATAAAAGGAAGTGATGGGCAGTCTTATAATCTACTAAGGATACGTGGAGCATACCCAGATAAAAATGGAACATGGCACGATGGATATTTTGAATTTATAAAAGATAAAAATGGTTTTATAAATCACAGGTTTTTTAATACACAAAAATAATAGTATGATTAAAGAAACTTCAAAACAGTATAATATTAATTATACGTCATTAGAGAATTATGGTATTGATTCCGTGGCTTTTACCATAGATGATGCCCTCAGAATGGTGGATGCTATGGAGAAAGAATTAGTGCCAATTCTTGGCGGGGATATATATGTGTTGGATGGAACGGAATTACAACCAGCATATTTAAATTGGCATAGTGAGCGTACAGATGGGCAGAATATGGCTTCGCTTGTTCATAACAGTTGTGCATGTGCCCGAAAATATTTGATAGACATAAAAAGGCATTTTGTTACAAATTGCTCTAAACAGCTGCTTGTTGAATTTGTTTCATTTATTTAAATATATGTTTGAAACATTCATTATTTATGGAGATTGCATATAACAAAAAGAATACATGAGAGAAAATAGATTTCCAACATCGGATGAGTTAAGACTCATAGAATATTTGGCTCATAAGGCTAACTATGCGTTGGTCCCCAATTGGAGTGAACAGCTGAGAGTGCGTCCGCTTACAAACAATTCTATCGGAAGCATTGAGATAATCAATAATGCACAGCATGAAAATGCAAACACGCAATATAAAGAAATTGCCAATTGTATGTATTACGATAATGATGGCGTATGTGTAGCGGTATATCTGCTTGTGAACCAAGATAACCAGCTTTGCGAGATAGATATGTGGAAAGGTGACGATTCGCCAATACACAGTATTCCAGAATCAGATAAGATGGAAGATATTGCTGTGCTGTAATAATGTTACTTTATTTTGGGGCATAATAAATTGTAAGTTGTTTGTTTCACACAGTCCGCTTGTATTTCTTACACGGACTGTGTGAAAAACATACAGATATCCTTGTATATGTCAGAAATAATGTATACTTTTGCAAGACGAGATTCAGAAAACAATATGATAATGGTATTAACAATGAAAACAAAAATTATGGCAGCAGTGCTGCTGGTGGCTCTCATCTTTGCCTGGCAGCCCGCACAGGCTAAGGATGAGCATGAGGATGATGGGGATAAGCATGAGCTGATAACAATAAAATATTGCGACAGCTATGAGGAATTCAACAATGACAACTGGCACACGACAGATTCGGTGTGGCTGATTACCAAAAGCCGCTCAAAACAGTATATGAATGGTGGTGGTGATTATGAGTTTAAGTCGGACAATAAGGAATTGAACAAGCATTTGAAGAAAAATGCATTTGCCGTGATGTATAATGACACGCTGCTGATAAATGCCTGGATATATAGGGTTGCTGCAGGGTATGCACGAGGATTCAGAATGACTGACGGAAGAATTATCCTAAAATATTTCCCCAAGGGCAATCCGTATTATACCGGCGTTGGTTTAATGGGGGGGCTGATGGGCGGACTTGCCACAGTGGCAATGAATGCGCCTAAGGCTCACCTGAATGTGTGCTATCTCATTGCACCAGGCGAACGTTACTCTAAGGTTGTTGACAAAAAGATGATGACCGAGTGGCTGAAAGACCATCCCGAGCTGCTGACGGAATATAACGCAGTGAAGAAGAAAGAGCGGAATAATGCCGACATTATCCTTCCGCTACTGAGAAAAGCTAAGCTGCTAAGGGAGGAGTAGGTTGTTGACATGCAAATGAAAAATATTAGAAAAACGGTATTGCTTTGTTTATTGTCAATGCTGTTTTTGTCTACAACCTGCGATGAAGACACCTTTAACGAAATGACAGGTATTACGGTGTCGGTGATTGACAACTCGGGAGATAAATTCAGAATTGCCAATGACGGGCGATGCCCGAAAGAGGCACTGATATTGCAGATTACCCCAAAATGGAATGCAACGGGATATAACACAATAATATGATATATTTTAAATTCAACGAAAAGTCATATCAATGTGCGGAAACGAACAAGAAGAAAACATTGCTTGGCAGAATATTACATTCTGTCGCAATGTTTTTTGCTGCCAATCCAGACTTTGAGGATAAAATAGAGCATGTGGCGCAGTGGTTTGTTGAGTACGATGATGTCACCTATAACGTGGCAGTTCGTGAGATAGGATTGGACAGTAAAGGTGAGATAATAGTGAAGATGCCTGACGAAAGAAACTACGGGTTCTGGGGAGATACCAATTGCAAGATTGAGGATTTCCGGAAGTTTGATATAACAATGATTACCGAACAAGAATTCAATTCGTTATGGAACTCTGTAACTTATGACTATCAGAAACATCTGTTAGGAAAAACGGTGAGTAATAGGGGATAAGTTTGATTGAAAGTTATGAGAAAGTTTTTTGAGTTGCTTTATTTTGGAGCATATTATTTTGAATGGATGAATAGACGTATGGCTAGAAAACAAACTACACCGTTGGTTAGATGGATATGTATTAATCTGCAATATATAATTCCACATGGAAAAGAAAGGCTTGCCAAACAGGGACTAACGCCTGAACAGAATGCAGACAACACGATAAAACTATGCGAAAATCTTTCGGAATCGAATTATGGACACATGTTTGAATGGCACATTCGTCCTATGTTTGTTTCGTTCTACGTTTTTGCTTATTTTGATTTAATGCTGATTCTTCGCATGATATTTGGCAGTGATTGGGGAATAATACAGATAAACGGTGCAAATGGCGGAATAATAATGACGGTAATTGGTGGTCTTGCCTGTTTTAGTGCATCAAGAATGGAAGCAACTGTGGGGCAGGATAAAATAGTGAATAAATATAGGCGAAAGTCAAAATCGGTACACCGCAAGGCTCTGATGCTGTTTTTGGGGTGCAGTGCACTGTTGCTTCTCGGCTTTTATTTCATGTTCTTAAAGAAAACACTATGATAATGATATGATTAAAGAAATAATCTCAAAGAGTAGTGCATAATATATAAGTTGTTTGTTTTCACACAGATATCCTTGTATATGTCAGAAATAATGTATACTTTTGCAAGACGAGATTCAGAAAACAATATAAAAATGGTATTAACAATGAAACAAAGATGATGGCAGCAGTGCTGCTGGGCACAGCACTGACTGTCAGTGCCCAAAGGAAAGTGGGAAGTTTTACAATTCAGCCCAAGGTGGGAATGACAGTGAGCAGCATGACAAACAATCCGCAGATGGGTGTGCAGGTTCTCACATATCCCGATTTCACGACATTCGACTTGTCCGTGCCCGTAGGCGTATCGTATGAATATAACAATTTTGTGATTGGAGCGATGTACAACATCGGATTAACCAATGTATTCAGCGGCGACTGGGACGGAGGCAAGAAACCTTCAGCCCGCAACAGCGTGTGGCAAATCACTCTCGGATACAATGTTGAATTGTAAAACACCGTTCTAAGTATTATCAAAACAGAAAGTTAAATACGTCTCTCTACAGCTGCCCCGCCTCCACCATCAGTACCACTCGCTCTGTGAGTCTGTCCACTCCTTCACTGTCGTACTCTTTCTTCAGGCTTGCTCCATAAATATATGCAAATGCCTGCCAGAATCCTGAGCGTACAGGACCGAGAAAAGCCTTGATGATGTCGTATGACGATGAGTTGCATTCACGGTTGATGAGCTTTATGAGCAGTTTGCCCTGTGAGTAGGTGAGTTTCTTCATGCGGGGCTTGTAGGTCTTTATTATCTCTTGCTCCACCTTTTTCATGTGCTCGTCCTTCGCCTTTTTGTTGGGCAGCGTTTCCAGATACTCGTAGGTCTCTATCAGCAGCTGATTTGCCTCCTTGGCTATAGGCAGCACTTTTTTTACGTTGCGCACCAGCTGCATATAAGCTCCTGCCTGTTTTTTGTTCTTGAATGTCAGTTGCGGATAGACAAACACGTTGTTCATCTCCATATACTGTATGCTGTCGCCGCCGTCGAGCACCTTGCCGACTTTTACCGTGGGCACAAACGTGGGATTGTCCATGTCTATGGCACGGTCTTCAGGAGCCACGTTCTTGTTGCTTTGTGCGCTGATGCTCAGAGTGCATATACAGCCTAATATGATAAGATATAGCCTGTTCATTGTCTATTCCCTTTCCAACACCTTATTATATATATGTATGATATCCTGACACAGCAGATGGTCGCTAAACCGTTTGGCGTATGTCTTGCCCTTGTTTATCATGTCTGTGCGCAGGGCTTCATCATGAAAAATCTTATGGATAGCCTGTGCCATGGCTTCCTTGTCATCCGGGTCAACGTATATTGAGCCGGGACCGCCCGCCTCCTCCAGACAGGAGCCGGTGCAGCCGATGGCTGGCACTCCCGATGTAATGGCTTCGAGCAGCGGTATGCCGAAGCCCTCGATACGTGACGGATATACAAATGCCGTGGCAAGCCGGTAGAATGACGGCAGGTCGGCAAACGGTACATTGTGCATAAACATCACGTCATCGGCAAGTCCTTCCTTGCCGCTGTATTTTATATAGCGTTTTATGGTGTCGATGTAAGGCGTGCTTTTGCCCACAGCCACCAATTTTATGCGCTCGTCAAGCAATCGCAGTGCCTTTACTGCCAACTGCAGGTTTTTGCGTTCCTCAATGCTGCCTACGTAGAGCAGAAACTTGTCGGGCAGGTTATATCGTTCCTTCACTTCGACAAGTTTTTCTGGGGCTATCTCCTGGGCGTAAGCCGTGTCACAGCCCTGATATGCCACGCTTATTTTTTCCCCGTCAATGCCGTAATAGCGTATGATTTCCTGTTTGGTGTACTGACTCACGGCTATCACATGGTCGGCATTGACGCAGGCACGCTGGAGCATATAATCACATATCTTGCGGTCTATCCAATTATAGTATTGCGGATAGTGCTTGAATATAACATCATGTATTGTGACAATACTTTTCACTCCGCTGTCGGCAATGTTCAGCGGCAACTCATTGCTCATGCCATGGAACACATCCATGTTATCGGTCTTTATGTCCTTGGTCATTCCCCACACTCTCCACAGACCACTTAGTCTGCGCCATAGCATGTTACATGGAAAATGCAGGTGCAGTTTGTCAAGCGTGGGTATCTCAGCGAGATACGGGATGCGTTTTTGCTTAGGGATATACAGATGATAGTCGTTCTCCGTATTCTGTTGGGACAATATGCGAAGTACATACCTGCTGTAGTTACCTAATCCTGTTCTGTTTTGTGCCGCACATTTGGCATCAAAGCCTATTCTCATAGTTATATTTTTTTAGTGAAGGTGAAGAATTCTTCACTCTTCATTCTTCACTTAATATTCAAACGAGCTGCCTCCGAGGAATTCTCTCAGCAGGCTTGTTGGTGGAATATCCTTTGCAGCCATCTCCATGGAATGCATCGGGGCAAGCCATGTAAGCAGTCTTTCCGCCACTTCCCTCACAACAGGGTCGGTCTCCTTATACATCAATTCATAAAGTATCGGCTCAGCCTGTGGCTTTATCACAGCCAGCTCAAACAGCATTGCGGTGTTGAACACATCGTCGGCATTCTCCTGATACGGGAATATCCATCTCTCCTCACCAGCCCTCACGCTTGGCCAACGGCGTATGGTGTCGGCAGCCGACACTCCGCGCTGCTTTACATCACGCAGTATGCGGCGCAGCAGCCGGTTGTCGCTTGTAGGAATTCGGGTACTCTCATTGAAATAATTGCTCACAAGTGCCGACGCATACACACGGAAAGTCTGCTCCTGCGGCACATTGCGGGTGAGTGCAGGATTCAGTGCATGTATTCCCTCGAAAATCAGCACCTCATTGCCTTTGAGTTTCAAAAGCACACCGCTTTTCTCGCTTTTCCCCTTCTTGAAGTTGTAACGCGGCAGCTCCACCTCTTCACCACGGAAGAGAGCATTGAGATGTTCGTTAAGCATCTTAATGTTAAGTGCTTCAAGATGCTCGAAGTCATAGTCTCCATTCTCATCTTTCGGACTAAGCTCACGGTCAAGGAAGTAATCGTCGAGCGATATGGGAACAGGCCAGATACCATTGGCTATCAGTTGTATGCTCAACCGCTTGCTTGTGGTTGTCTTACCCGATGACGACGGACCGGCAAGCAGCACCGTTCTCACCTCAGGCCGTGCCGCAATGTTGTTGGCAATGCTCACTATTCTTTTTTCCTGAAGTGCTTCCGATACCTGTATCAGTTTTGTGGCGTCGCCGTTGTCAATTGCACGGTTCACGTCGGCAATAGTGTTCATTCCAAGCATTTCCCGCCATTTGGCGTTCTCCTCTATAATAGTCTGTATCTTTGTCATAAGCTTATTCCTCGTATATTTAAGTGATTAAACTTTAAGGCAATATTTATGCTGTGTGCAAATTTAAGCATTATTTTCCATATCAGCAAATGTTTTTTATGGGATTTTACATTAGTTATGATTTATTTCATTAATGGATTACTATGCTAAGATATTTGGGCAATTATCTTAAGATACTTTGTGATTTATCTTAGGATACTTTGCCATTTATGTTAACATACTTGGAAATACAAACAAAAATACATAAAAAAATTTTGCCCATTGAAAAAAAAGCATTATCTTTGCAAAAGTTAGTGCTGCGAGATATGCAAAAGATATTATTTTACATCATATACCCCCTGTTCTATACCTTGTCGTTGCTCCCTTTGAGGGTGCTCTACTGTTTGGCAAATATTGAATACCTTGTACTATATTATGTAATAAGGTATAGAAGAGATGTGGTGCGTCATAATCTCATCACATCTTTCCCGGAAAAGACGATAGAGGAAATCAAGGATATTGAGAGGGATTTCTATCATTGGTTTGCCGACTATTTTTTTGAGGCAGTGAAGCTGCTAAGCATCAGTGACAAAGAACTGCGGCGGCGATTTCATGTCTATGGAAGTGAGATGGTGGAGCAATGTTTTCAGGAAGGTCAGAACGTGGCGGCAATACTGGGACACTACTGCAATTGGGAATGGCTCTCATGTGTGGGCATTGAATTGCCCAAGAGCCGCATCATGGGACTCATATATCATCCTCTGCGTAATTATGCCTTTGACGAGCTTTTCAAACGTATTCGAACGCATGAGGAGAATGGAGTTGTAGTGCCGAAGAAGGATATACTCCGTCATTTAATTGACTACAAGCGCAAAGGCACCATGAATATCTTCGGATATATCAGCGACCAAAGCCCCAAATGGGAGAACATACATCTTTGGCTGCCTTTTCTTAATCATGAGGATACTCCAGCTTTCACAGGCGGTGAGCGTATCATGAGGAAAATGGATAACGCCGTGTTCTATGTGGAGATGTCACGCCCTAAGCGTGGCTATTATACTGCCACATATCATCTCATCACCCGTGAGCCCAATAGCTTACCTGATAACGATATCACACGCCGTTTTTTCCAACTCTTAGAAAAGACAATCCGCTGCAATCCGCCATATTACCTTTGGACGCACAACCGATGGAAACGTACCAAGGCAGAGTTCGAACAACGGTTTGAAGTGGTGAATGGAAAAGTGGTGCCAAAATAAAAAAAAGAAAAAATATGAACATCAAGATAACTCCACAATACGAGTACATGAGGGCATTCATCGAGACCTTACCGCATGTTTTTGAACAGCAGGGCGAGGTGATTTACAATGCCAGAAATAAGATAAAGGTCATTGCCGCCCCCGATGGAACCCTGCTGAATGTGAAGCGTTTCCATGTGCCGCACGGAGTGAACAGCATCGTATATTCATGGGGCATCCGCAAGCCGAAGGGCAGGAGAGCCTTCGAGTATGCTAAGATTCTAACCGACAGTGGCATCGATACTCCACAGCCTGTTGCCCTCATAGAAAGCCGTAACGTGCTTGGAATTCTTGGCTTTAGCTATCTTGTCACCATACAATGCGGTTATGGGCACACCCTTTATGAGGTGGGAGACGCAAAGCCGGGCGAGTATGAATGTCTGGCAAGGGCATTAGCTCATTTTGCCGTCAGGCTACATGCCCACGACATCCTTCACAAGGACTTTACCCCCGGCAATGTCTTGTGGAAGCAAGACGACGAAGGCTTTCACTTTATGCTTGTAGACATCAACCGCATGAGATTCGGTGCAGTCGGCATCAAGACAGGACTTAAAAATCTATGCCGCTTCTGGGGACCAAAAGATTTTATTAGTCTTCTCGCAAAAGAATATGCCAGGATAAGAAATTACGATGAGGCAAAAGCCATAGACTATGTGCTGAGGAAGCGCCGCAAATTTTGGACCCGCTACAGCAAGAAACACGAAATACCATTCGAACTTGAGCTATAGATACAAACGTCATTATACCCGCAATAATTATAGAATAATATGGAAAAGAACAGACTGTGTTACATCAGCCGTAACTATTATAATCTGACATCAGCTGGAAATAAGGCAAAGACCGATAACGAGGATACGCTCTCAGAAATGGGAGCAACAAACCTCGGATTACAGCGAACTGTAAACAACAGCAAGATTCTTGCTTTTTTCCTTGATTTGGCAGGAGTGCTACGTGCTTGTTACCTATTGAAAAAAGGAGATGTTCTCTTTTTACAATATCCCGTCAAGAAGTATTTTTCCTTTCTCTGTCATGTAGCACGCTGGAAAGGAGCCAGGACCATCAGTCTCATTCATGACCTCGGCAGTTTCCGCCGTCGCAAGCTTACTGTGGAGCAGGAGATTGCACGCCTCTCTAATTGTAACTATATCATTGCCTCCAACGAGAACATGAAGCAATGGCTCATCCAACATGGCATGAAGCAACCTGTCGGAGCACTGGGACTGTTCGATTATCGTTCTGCTTTCTTCAACCAAAGCTCTAATCAAAAAGTCACAACCAATCAGAAATTATTGCCTCAGGTAGTCTATGCTGGAGCTTTGAGTATGCGTAAGAATTCTTTTTTGGTAGAGTTGAGCAAGAGCCTCAGCAGTTGGAATCTAACGATTGCAGGCAACAAGGATGGACTTCAAGGTTTAGAAGATAACCCGCATATCAGGTATAAAGGTTTCATGCCTTCAGAAGATTTTATACGTACTATAGATGCCGACTTCGGCTTAGTGTGGGATGGCGACTCGCTCACTACCTGCTCGGGCAATTTTGGTGAATATCTCCGTTGGAACTCTCCTCATAAGGTGTCGTTCTATCTCCGTGCCGGCTTGCCCGTCATCGTATGGAAGGAAGCAGCCGTTGCTCCTATTATTGAGCAGGCACATGCTGGTTTTGCTGTCAGCTCATTAGAGCAATTAGACGAGAAATTGGCTCACATATCTTCTGAGGAAATTATGGAAATGAAAAAGAATGCTGCCACGATATCGAAGAAACTGAATGAAGGTTATTTCCTGCAGGAGGCTATCAGCCAGGCGATAAGAAACATATAATGATGAAGCAACACTACAACTGTCTCATAGTGGGCGCTGGTCTCTTCGGAGCCACTTTCGCCAACCTCGCCCATAAGCAAGGCAAGAAATGTCTTGTGATAGACAAGCGCCCTCATCTGGGAGGAAACATCTATTGCGAGCACGTGGAAGGCATCAATGTACACAAGTATGGTGCCCATATTTTCCATACCTCAAACAAGGAGGTCTGGGATTTTGTGAATTCCATTGTAGAGTTCAACCGCTACACTAACTCACCTGTAGCCAACTACAAGGGAAAGCTCTACAACCTGCCTTTCAACATGAACACCTTCTATCAGATGTGGGGAGTTACGACTCCAGAGGAGGCACAAGCCAAAATAGACGAACAAAGAGCCGAGGCAATGGGGCGAATGAAGGCAGAGGGAGCCACAGAGCCACGTAACTTGGAAGAACAGGCTCAGATGCTTATAGGCAAAGACATCTACGAGCGGCTCATAAAGGGGTACACGGAGAAGCAATGGGGACGGCAGTGTAAAGACTTGCCGGCATTTATCATCAAGCGCTTGCCTGTGCGTATGATCTTTGACAATAATTATTTCAACGACCGCTATCAAGGCATTCCCATTGGAGGTTACAACCGCTTGACGGAAGGTCTGCTGGAAGGTGTGGACACTATGACTGACACAGATTTCTTTACTGCCAATATTGAGGGTATCCGGCTAAAGACTGACTGGAATAGGCTGGCTGACAAACTGATATTTACAGGAAAGATAGATGAGTTTTACGATTACCGTTTCGGCAAACTGAACTATCGCACGGTACGTTTCGAACAGGAGATCATTAACACCCCCAATTATCAAGGCAATGCCGTGGTCAACTACACTGAGCGTGAGATGCCCTACACCCGCATCATTGAGCACAAGCATTTCGAGATGTTTGGTCAGGAAGTGTACGATTGTCCCAAGACGGTTATCTCAAGGGAGTATTCCACAGAGTGGAAAGAAGGTATGGAGCCATACTATCCCGTGAACGACAGCATAAATTCCGAACTGTACGCAAAATACAAGGCTCTTGCCAGCCAAGAAAAAGACACCATCTTCGGCGGCAGACTGGCAGAGTACAAATACTACGACATGGCTCCTGTCATAGAGCAGGCAATAAACACATATAATAATATATAATAAAAAGAAACACGATGATACACATAGCTTGTAATATAGATGACAACTACGCAATGCAGTGTTGCACCATGCTCGTATCTGTCATGTACAACAATCAGGATGAGGATATTTGTTTTCATATCATCAGCCATGACCTGTCGAAAGACATCAAAAACAAGATACAACTACATGTCGGAAAGTTCCATCAAAAAGTGACTTTCTACAACATCCCCCAAAAGCTGTATGACAGTTTTCCTGCAATCGGAAATTCACATATTACCATAGCCACATACTTCCGTCTCTTTATAGGCGAGATTCTGCCGGACGACATCCACAAAGCCATCTATTTAGACTGTGACCTCATTGTGGATGGAAATTTGAAAGACTTATGGGCAACCAATATCGACAACCATGCATTAGCCGCTGTTGAAGACATGTGGAGCGGAAAGGATGACTGTTATAAACGGTTGCAATACGACAGACAATATACCTATTTCAATGCGGGTGTCCTGCTCCTGAACTTGGACTACTGGCGGAAAAACGACCTCAGTAGAATATGTGCCGCATACATGAGTGAGCACAAGGGAGAGCTCATTTTCAACGACCAAGATGTGCTCAATGCGCAGCTACATAATCAAAAACTGCTGTTGCCTTTCTATTGGAATGTGCAAGACGGACTGTTGAGACGGCATAAAAGGATACGCCCTGAGATGCTCTCACAAGTAGAGAAAGAAACAAGGCATCCTGTCATTATCCATTATACCGGGCATAGGAAACCGTGGATGCACATCTGCCTGAATCCATACCGCAACTTGTTCTTCAAGTATCTTGACATGACCGATTGGAAAGGATTCCGCCCACATGTTCCTTTGTCTTGGAAATGTAAGACCATATTGGACACGCTACTATATACACTTCGGCTGAAGCCCAAGAAATATGACACTCAACTATTAGACATATCAGAATAATCTCTATGACACAATGTGACATGAAATATTTTACCTATTGCCTGTATGTAATATCTTGCCCAATAGGTGAACATTTTACGCCTATACTTTACAGTATTGGTTGAACCTGTTATTACTGCAATATCATGTGTCAAAAGCCACGGCTTCCGCACAGAAAAGCCACCACCTTCAAATATACATATCGGGAAGTCATGTTCCACATATTGGTAGCCTTCTTTCCATATAGCATAAATCATGCCATAATCTGCCGCTACAGGCAAGTCGTAACGGAATCTTATTCTCTTTGCCAGTTCGCTTCTGACAAATATCGACTGGTGACTTATCCCCATCTTCTTATATTTTGCAGGATTTCTCATAAAAGGTAAGTGTTTTTCTTCGTGCCCCCCCTTGGTCAGCAATGTGCCAAAAATAAATCCTACGGAACTGTCGTATTCCCTATTAAAAACTTTTGATACAACATCATCACTACAAAACATATCGCCGGCATTCATAAAATTCAGGAAATCTCCTTTTACATATTGCAATGATTTGTTCATTGCATCATAAATGCCATTGTCAGGTTCGGAAACTATTATATCAATATGCTTTTTATATTTCATCACAATATCCATAGTCCCGTCAGTACTGTTACCATCGATAATTATATACTGTATATTCGGATATGTTTGCCCTATAACAGACAGTATTGTTTGTTCTATTGTCTTCTCAACATTATAGCATACTGTCACAACAGAAATTTTTATTGTATCAATGTTCATTGTATATAAGTCTATGTCGTTTTAATACTACGTATTGCATACGCACGTTATTTATTTTCCAACAATAATGCGTTTTTCCCTTTACGCTCGATATACTCGGCAGCTTGAATGTTGGAGAATACATAATTCTGCAAGTCGGAGAATTTTGCTGTGGACTTGTTTTCTTGCAGATTGCCATCAGGAAGAATGTCATAGCAGAAACTCTTTGCCATGGCAGGATTGTAGATGAAGCAGCGATGTTGGTCGCGGGCTACAATCTGATTGTCGGCAGAATAGAATACCATGGGGCGTTCTTCTTTCAACAGGTTAATACCGAAACCTTCGTATTCATAGTTGATTTTCATGATGCCGAAGAGCGTAGGCATAACGTCCACCTGCATACCCAAGCCAGTATATTGCTGTTGTGGAACACCTGCCCCAAAGATGATAAGTGGAATGTGGTTATACGATTCGGGCAACTCGCCTTCACTTTTCCCCAACAGCTTGCCGTGGTCGGCAAGGATTACAAAGATAGTATTGGCATACCACGGTTGCCGGCTCGCCTTTTGCAGGAAGTCTCCGATGCAATAATCCGCATATTCTACAATTTGGGTTTCCTTCTCTTGTGTCTTGGGCTTGAAGAAGGAAGGTATGATGTAAGGCGGATGATTGCTCACTGTCAAGATGGTTGCCATGAAGTTCTTACCCGTCTTGGCTTTCTGGTTGATAGTATTGAGGGCATAGTTGAACACGAAATGATCGCTCACGCCAAAACTATTCACAACCTCTTCCTTTGGATAGTTTTCCTGAGAATAGATGTCGTCATAGCCATTGGTCTGAAAGAAAGCCTTCATGTTGTCGTACTGCGCCTCGTGGGTCATGAAAAACATGTTCTCGTAACCCTTCTCTTTCAATACCGTGGCAATACCTTTACGGTGAGGCGTAACAGTACCCTTCATCAAGTTACGGAACATGAGTGCCGGGAAACTGTAGAGCGTGGCTGTCATACCATGGTTGGTATGGATACCTGCACTGTAGAAGTGGGTAAAGGCAAGCGAATGGTGATAGAGGGAGTCGAGGGTGGGAGTGAGCGATTGCCGCTGCCCAAATGTTCCTAAGAGATTCGCCGACATAGACTCCATCAAGATAATAACCACGTTGGGGGGGCATGCTTTTGTTCCTGTCGAATCGTTGATGACAGTACGTTTCAGTATATTTGTGCTGTCCACAGGAGAGGTCAGCCCCAGCCATTGGCGTGTATTTGTGATAGCTTCGGGATAGGGCATGAGGTGCAGCTCTTTGTTCTCCTTACGCATGTCATCAAGAGCACTGGTCAGGAGATTAAAGGCAGGGTTGATACCCAATTGGTTGAGGAAAGAGTCGCTGCAATAATAAGACTGGCTAATCTTGATGGGATTATATCCCATTCTGCCACGTATTCCAAAGAGACAAAGGGCTGTCAACGCAAGGGTGACAAGCACCTGCCCAATAATGACGGTTGCTGTTTCTTTTCGCGGGGATATACGCTGAAGGGCACCAATACATCTTTTCCCACATCTGTTGATGGCATAAATGAGCCCTCCTGTCAGGAGAAAATATAATCCAATATGTAGCCAATAGGAAGATTCCTGCAAAAGCATGCCCGAGGTGGTGGATACATAACCGAACCATCCGAAGATGCTGGAGTTGATGTTCTTGAAAAAGTATTGGAAATAAGGCGTGTTGGCTGCCGAAGGAATGAGGGCTATGGCAAGCCAAACGGCATACCAGACAGTGGCTCCCTTGATAAGATTACGATGGGTATAGCTCAAGCTGGCAGACAAAAGCAATACCGCCAGTGGGAGGATGGAAATGTAACAAGCTATGACATTGTCAAACCACAGTCCTTTCAGAAAGGCTATAAACGGGTTGGCATCTTGGTCGGTTATCATGCCATGAAGGGCAATAAACTCCACCAAGCGGAACAAAAACATCACAAACAATGCCAGTAAATGCACAGAAAGCAGATACTCAACTATTTTTATATACCGTTTCATTTTCAATTCTCATATTTCGGGTTACAAAATTATAACATTTTTTAGAAATAAACAAACATACATGCCATTTAGTAGATTATTTTTTGTAATTTTGCACCAAAAACAACATTATAAGACATGAATATCAAAAATAAAGCTGCATGGAAGGTTCTTTTAATCTCCATTTTGTTGCTTCTTCCTTTTCTGGGTATGGCAAACTTCTACAGTAAAGGCGAGCCGCGTGAGGCAGTGGTGGCATACACCATGCTTGAGCACGGCAACTGGATACTGCCCATTAACAATGGCGGCGACATTCCCTACAAACCGCCTTTCTTTCATTGGTGCATAGCGTTATTCTCGCTTTTACAGGGGCATGTGAGTGAGTTCACATCACGTTTGCCTTCCGCCTTGGCGCTTATCTTTATGGTATTGGGAGGCTTTATGTTCTTCGCAAAACGTAAGAACACCGAGGTGGCAATGTTCACATCACTGCTAACACTCACCTCGTTTGAGGTGCTTCGTGCCGGGTATGCCTGTCGTGTGGACATGGTGCTCACGGCATGCATAGTGGGAGCAATGTATCTGTTGTATATATGGTGGGAGCGTGGTATGCGCAGTTTGCCGTGGCTTGCCATTCTGCTTATGAGTGCAGGCACACTGACCAAGGGACCTGTCGGCATCATACTGCCATGTCTGGTTACGGGAGTGTTCCTGCTTATGAGACGCGAGAAATTCTGGCTTACAGCAGGCAGGATGACTCTTATTGCGCTGCTGTCACTCGTGCTGCCGCTGTGCTGGTACTTTGCCGCATATCAGCAGGGAGGCGACGCATTCCTCAACCTTGTGATGGAGGAAAATTTTGGAAGAATCATGGGCAAAATGTCCTATGAGTCGCACGAGAATCCTTTCTGGTATAATTTCATCACACTCATCGCCGGCTGGTTACCATATACATTATTGCTGCTTATCTCGATTTTCTTCGTGAGCGGCAGTAGGATTAAGAGCGGCAGCAGTGTCAAGAGTGTTATGACAAACTTTTTGACCACTGTCAAAAAGGCTGAGCCGCTACAGCTTTTCGTGTGGCTTGCCTTTCTGCTGGTGCTCTTGTTTTACTGCATTCCCAAGAGCAAACGCAGTGTCTATCTGCTGCCATGCTATCCGTTTATGGCATATCTGATAGCGGAATATCTGGTGTGGATGATGAAGACCCGCTGGGCCGCCATTAAGATTTATGCCGTTATAATGGCAGTATTAAGCCTTTTGCTCACAGCTGTGTTGTTTGTCGTGAAATGTGGCGTTGTGCCCGACAGTATATTCCACGGGAAACATGCTGCCGACAATATTGCATATCTGCATGCCGTTGAGAACATTAATCTGTTGAATATAGGAAATATTCTTCTTGTGCTGTTGCCAGTAGCTGCTGCTGTCTACACCTTATATATAATATATAGGAAAGTCTCAGCCCGCACTGTAACGCTGAGTGCTGTTGGCTGTGTGGTTGCATTGTTCATTTCTCTTAATGGAGTCTACCAGCCTGCGGTGTTGAATGTGAAGTCGGACAAGCGGCTGGCTCCGCAGATAGAGCAACGGTTCGACATGAATCATCTCTATTCCTATATTGACATAGAGATGCTCCATTTCTTCTGTCTCAATTTCTACCTGGGCGACCGCATCCAGCAGTTTACTAAGGTTATGCCGCAGCAGGGAGTGCTTATGATTCCTGAGGGAGATTTTGAGAAGTTTAAGAGCCAATACGGCGAGGGATACATCTTTCAAAAGGTGTGGGAATTGCGCCGCACGGTAGATGTTAGTGAAAAAGTTCTATTCCTACGGTTCTCAAAACCGTAGGAATAGAAAAAAATTAGGCTTCTTCCTCAATAAAGTATCTTGGCCTGCGCTTTACCTCGGTGTAAATTTTGCCGATGTAAATACCCGTAATGCCAACTCCTGTGGTGATTACTCCGCCAATAAACCATAGCGATACCAGCATTGATGTCCATCCCTGTATGGTCTTTCCCCCGAAATGCTCCACTAAGGCAAAGATTATCATTATGATTGAAATCACAGTCATTGTCATTCCCACGAAGGTGATGAATTTCAGCGGTGCTACCGAGAACGACGTGATGCCGTCGATGCTGAAGCTGAGCATTTTTGTAAGCGGATATTTCGACTCACCTGCCTCGCGTGCTTTACGGTCGTAGTATACAAATCCCTCCTGAAAACCTAATTCTCTTACTACACCACGGAGAAAAAGATTCCTTTCGGGATATTGCATCAGTGCCAGCACTGCACGGCGGGACATCATGCGGAAGTCGGCATGATTGTACACAATATCCTTGTCAACGCTCTTCATCAGTTTGTAAAACATCTGTGCCGAAAAGCGCTTGAAGAAGGTGTCGGTCTTACGCTCCCTGCGCACTCCGTAAACAATATCCTTGCCTTCCTGCACCTGTTTTATCATGTCAATGATTGCGTTTTCGTCGTCCTGCAGGTCTGCGTCGATGCTCACCATTGCGTCACACTGTCTCGCCGCTGTTTCCAGTCCTGCCCATAAGGCATTCTGGTGCCCGCGGTTGTGCGACAGTTTTATGCCGTGTGCGTATGGGTATGTCTTGGCTGCCTCTTTTATCATCAGCCAAGTGCTGTCCTTGCTGCCGTCGTCCACAAGCAGCAGCGAAGTGTCTGCTCCTGTCTCAGCCTTGATTTTTCCAATGAGCTGACCTAACACCTGCAGGGTCTTTGGCAGTACCTCTTCCTCGTTGTAACAAGGAATCACTATCTGTATCTTCATCTTGATTTTTTATTGTGGATGCAAATTTATATATTTTTTTCGGATTATATAGTCTATTTTTTGAGCCAATTCCATTATGTCCTTGCCAACTAATATTAGAATGATGATAAATACAGATTTATGTGGCGTTTGAGTTCAGGCAAATCCTCTTTGGCAATTCCCCATACCATCATAGGAGATATATGATAGTATCCATGTACGAGTACGTGACGCATCCTAATTATTTGTTCCCATTCTATATCGTCATGTTCCATTCTAAACTCCTTGGTAAGCATATATGATGCCTCACCAATGATTTCTATACATTTGATAATGGCATATTGCAAGACTTTGTCGCTTTCAAAATCTTTTATCGTCTTGTTAGCGATAAACTCCTCAATATTATTTAACTGTTCAAGAATATGTTCTATCCTTCCTTTATCACGAATTGCCTCTCTCATATATTAATATTTTATCACGGTCGGCTGATGGCTTTGCAAAAGCCATCAGCTGGTCGTATTCCACCAAATCCACTTTTCGTCCAAGGATTTTCTCCAATTCTAATGCCATTCCAAAATATTGGAGACCAATATGTTTTGAGTAGTCAAGCATTACAAGAATATCAATATCGCTTGCCTGTGTTTCCTCTCCACGGGCAAACGAACCGAATATCCAAGCCTTATTTACTGGTTGTGACTTGAAATATTCAGCAATGGTATTGGCTATCTCATTTCTCGTATTCATAATCTCCTTTCTTCTGTTATTACTGCTAAAGACTATTTATATCATATTCTCAATATTCACGCCGCAAAGTTACGAAGAAAAAGTGAAACATCCAAATATTTATGTGAATTTATAAGTATCGGTGGTTTCTATCATGAGATTTGTGTCCTGTGATTATGTAAGGTCGGGTTGGACTTGGGGTGGGCTATGGGCAAAACACACTAAAATTACTGAAATAATTGAGGCTACAAGCCATGTCTGTGTCTTAAAAAGTATCTATTAATTCATCAAATAAATTAATAAATATTTTATGGCTTGTCGCCTAACACCTGAGATACTACATGAAACTCATTCAAAATATCTTGTAATTGAGGATTATTACGTTCTACGATTATTGATACAATGATTTCCTGTCCCTCTACAAATGCTGATGAGGTATCAAAACAATACTTTCCATATTTGTCCTCTTGCTTCAGCCAACGCAAGAAAAGACGGTTACGTGCTTCTTCCCTTCTATCTTTATTGTCGCAAACATACAATAATACATCATGATTTGCACTAAAGAACTCATTTATAATAGCAACTATTGTTGTTTGTATATTGGCATCGTATGGAGTATGACAATTATCTTTATTAAAGATACCAAATTGATAAGCCATACACCCTCCAAGTTCAAACTCTTCATTGAATGCAATACTATAATTTACGCCATAAATTGTAGAAAACCATAAGTCACCGTTTGGTGTCTTTACTACTTTATATGGCGACACTTTGTTAATTCTTATTAATGAAAGATTATTCATAATTTAGGCTTTCCCAAAAACAGAATATATATCAGTATCAGCGTTAGCCTTAAACCTTTCTTCCATTTCTGTCTTATGTTCAAGAAGTTGTTTACACTTCTTTACCCATTCTTCTTTTGATAAACACTTCATTGTCATAAAATCAAAATTTATATCATATTCTCAATATTCACGCTGCAAAGTTACGAAGAAAAAGTGAAACATCCAAATATTTATGTGAATTTATAAGTATCGGTGGTTTCTATCATGAGATTTGTGTCCTGTGATTATAATAGTTCTCATTCAGCAACAGCATTAAGATAGTCATCGAAGGTAGCGCATACCGTAACATTCCGCTTTTCCTTAGCATCTTTTATGGCATTTATTGTTTTTTTTCTTCTATCAAACTTGTATGTTTCTACTTTGAAAACTTTATTCATAATTTAGACTTTTCCAAAATTACATTCGTCATATATTCAATTCACGTCTAAGATATTCATATATATATCCCGGACTCTGAAAATACAAGCCAGTGGTTTTCCTTTTCAGATTCTCGTAAGTTTTTGATGAATATAAAAGCCTCAAAGCCTCTTCTATGCTTATGCCTTTATCGTTCATAAGCATCAATGCAATATCACGGGCATTGCACTCAACCATGTAATCGAAATCACTCATATCTTATGCAAATAATCCAACGATTTCTTCGTACCAAAGAAATATTGGAAAGTTATACCTTTCATGTATTTCAAATTCTCAATAAAACGCTCTAAAGTGATATCGTGTTCTATAAATTTTCTTATCTGCAGTCCTACTCTATCGTTTGCAATAGGACCATACACAATATCAAAATCATGAATAGACTCACCATAAGAAGATGTTCTATTCCTTAAAACAAAATCAGCCCAATCCTTAGAATACTCTTTAAAAACCTTGATACTCAGCAATTCTGGATGAGTCATCACCTCTTCATCAAACTCATACACATTAACCACAGGTTGAACATCCAATGCCTCAGACTTAAATTTAGCGATTTGAAATGCTTGTTCGTAGTTATCGCTCAAATAAAAACCTTTTCCGAAATCCTTATTGGGAAAGGACATCGAGAAATCAATTTCCGTTATATCAACATAAGAGCCATGATAAAGTTTCATTATGCATTCCCTCCTCTCGTCTTGCAATAAGTTGATAACGAATCGATGACATCGTCAAAAGGTAGCGTATGAGCTATTCCGTAATTGTCTTTCAAGTAAGAAATGGCTGCGAATCGATCAAGATATCGGAAAGCCAGTACATCCGACATCTTATGACGTTTAGCAAACTCGCCAACTATCACAATAATGAATTCAATTATATCGCGACTACTATACATAATACATTGATTATTTCGCCGCAAAGTTACGAAGAAAAAGTGAAACATCCAAATATTTATGTGAATTTATAAGTATCGGCGGTTTCTATCATGAGATTTGTGCCCTGTGATTATGTAAGGTCACCGTTCAGCCAAGGCTGAACGGTCGTAGAAACTATGTTATTTGCCCATTTAAGTTAACTTGCCTCACCGTTCAGCTAAGGCTGAACGGTGAGGCAAGTTTATTGCCAAACAGAAAAAGAGGGTGTGTCATAAGTCTATGGCGCACCCTTTTCGTTTTTTCTCC
>JAUNSB010000064.1:0-24174 GCA_030539375.1 Prevotella sp. | reverse complement strand
AGCATAGAAATGTGTTAAAAACGTTAATTTATTTGGATTTTAATATAGATTGCAGCAAAGTTAGAGTGCCTCTGTGGTAGCATATAATTAATTTACAACATTTTATACTATATTATAGTAAATATCCACCACCTAAATTGACGAAGAACCAAAATGCTGTGGATTTTTATTTAATTCTCCTTTTTTTCTTCCGTCCCGTGTTCCAAAGGTCGCGCCAGTTTGTGAAGTCGCGCTTTACCACGAAGCCCACGCCCTGTGTGTTGAGGCTCGACTTTGTGAAGTAGCGGTCGTTGGTTTCGTTGTACACCTTTATAGAGAGGTTGCCGTTGGGCGTGAGGTTGTACTGAATGTTGAAGTCGCCGATGAATGAGGTGTTGGCGGTGGCGGCGTTGTCGCGGTAGCCAAACTCGCCGTTGAACAGCAGGCGGTCGTTGAGCATTCGCCCGTTTACGATTCCCTCGTATTCGGCGTTGTTCCATCCCTCATCGCCGGTTGAGATGTTGGCACCGAAGTTCCAGTTATCGTTTTTCAGCACGGTGTTGAGCAGACTGTTTATCTGTCCTGAGATGGTGCCGCTGAGCAGCGACTGCATGGCGAGCGAAGTGCGGCTTGTCTGCTCGGCGCCGGCGTTGTTTTCTGCCTGCGGATAGAACCTGCCGATGCCCAGGAGGTAGAGCACCTGCTGGTTTTTCTCTTCCTCGGTGTTTATCAGTGCGTTCACCATCTGCTTTTCGTCGGTGTCCATTGTCGGCATGTCGAGGTCGAAGGTCACTTGCGGCCGCTTTGCCTGTCCGCCGATGTTCATCAGGCAGTTCACGCGGGTGGTGCTTTTCTGCCTGAAGGCACTGCTGGTGCTAAGGTCGGAGAGCGACACGCCGTTGACGGTGTAGACCGCCTGCATGTTGAGGGCGGCATCGTAGGGATCGCCGCCGAAGACTATCGTTCCGCCGCGGTTGAATAAGAAGTATTTCTTTATGATGTTCTGTATCGTGATGCTGTAGGTGCCATGGTCTATGAGGTAGGTACCGAACATCTTGAAGGCTCCCTTGTTGTAGAACGAAGCACGCAGCACGCCGCTGCCGTTGAGCGTGATGTAGTCGTTGGTCTGGCTGTCCATGAGCAGGCGCAGCGTGGCGTCGGGTTGGCAGTTGATGAGGAAGTTGATGTAGACGTCGGATGCCATGCCGTCGTGCTCATCCTCACTGCTTGTTGTCTTGGCAGCGTTGGCTGTCGTGGTATCCACAGGAGTGATGTCATTCCACTTTATAAATTCCTGGTTAGTGATGGCGTCGGGCGACGAGGTGTTGTAGGCAAACACGCTGTTTTTCTGCGGAGTGCAGTTCACGTCGATGGTCAGTTCGCCGCTTTTGCCGCTTATGTCCACGCTCCCGTCGGCATAGACTGTGCCGCAGAACGTTGAGCCGTCGAACTCCTTGAAGTCGTAGGCGAGCAGGTTGTCGGCTCTGACGTTGAGGTCGTATGACAGACGGGTGAGGTGCTTGTGGTGGATAAATCCGTTCACGTAGCCGCGGTTGCCGTAGATGTCGCGGATTGCGGCATCGCGCAGCTCAATCTCGTCGGGGATGAGCCTCACCGTGTCTTTGTTCAGAAAGTACTTGCAGTTGAGGGCCTTGATCTTAGCCTCGCCGTCGACCACGAGCATGCCCGTGAGATTGATGGTGCTCAGCGGTCCCGCCAGCTTCACCTTTCCGTTGGCTCTGCCTGTGAACCCTTCGGCAAAGCTCCTGGTGAACGACTGCATGAAATCTATGTATGTACCTGCAGCGTTGATGTCGAGGTCGATATAGTTGCGCTTTGGCGACACATATCCGTCGACAAAGGTCATGGCGTCGGGACCGTCGTTGCAGATGCCGTGGATGTCAATCTGCTTCTCGTCGTTGTTCCATGCCACTGCGGCGTTTAGAGTTCCCATTCTGCCGTGCTCAAACTCAAAGTTGCGCACCTTCAGGTTGGCACTGGCGTCCATCCTGCCGAACGGTGACCTGACGTAGGCTTTGCCCGATGCCATGCCGCTGAAGCTGACGGAATGGAAATTCACGAGGTCGAGCACATACTCCACGTCAACGTCCTTCAGGTCTACCGCAAGCGAGTCGGAAGGCTGCTTCGATGCCTTTCCGTTCACCGTGAGGTGTTGGTCGCCGTGACTTATCGAGAAATTGTCCACGGCAATCATGTCTTTGCAGTAGCGTATGCTGGCAGGTGCCACGTTCCATCGTGCGCCATTTATATAAATGTGTGACTTTTCAATCTTTATGTCAGCTGTGCGCTGTCCGCCGTTGCTTGTGTAAAACTGCGACACCGCTTTGATATTGCCGCTTTTCTCCTTGGCTCCTGTGCCATTGTTTTTCCACGACAGGCTGGTTGCCAGTCTGTTGTCGGCAGCCATGGCGTCAATATTGTATGTTATGTTTCTTCCGTTGCTGTTAGCCTGTGTTATGCTTGCGTCGGCGGTCATGCTGTCGTTGGTCGACATCAGGTTCAGCCGGCTGTTGCCATACTGTTTTCCGTTGTATTCAAAGCTTGTGCCGTTTAGGCTTAGTGTCATGCCGCAGTTGTGGTCGTTCACGCTTCCTGTCAGATGCAGCGGTTCTATCACCTGCAGGTCTACTCCCAGAAATTTGTTTAGCCAGTCGCTCCTGGTCAGTGTTGCGGCAATGCTGAAGTTGTTGTCTGCCGTCTGCGTGTGCTGCGGCAGTCCCGGCATTGTGGGCATGTGCTTTTTCAGTATCTTCACGAAACTTGCAGGCAGCGATGCGTAGTCGTAGTGCCCCGTAATCTCGATGTTCCCGAAATCAGAGGTGAGACTGAGGTAGTGGCGGCGGTTTTCGTAACCCGATGTCACGCTGAGGCTGTTGAGATGATAATAGTCCGTTTCCGACACCATTTTCAGGTTGCTGATGTCGAGCGTTCCGCAAACATTGTTAATGTCGCTGCCTGTCAGGTCGGCCGCAATGTCGGTGCTGAAACGTGCGTTGCCATACTTGTCGGTGATATTCAGGCTTTGCGGCGCAAGGTTTGTTATCTGCCCGTTCAGTGTCAGCCGGTTGAATTTTTTGCTCTTGTCCAGCTTGCCGCTGATGTTCAGAGCCAGGTCGGGATTGTCAATGTTTATGCTGCCGCTTGTCTGCCTGTTGCCGTGATTTGCCGATAGTTGTATGTTTTTGAAAATATGCGCATTATATTCCAGCTGTGCAATGATTCCTTTAAGATTCACTACAGGGTTGCTGCGGTCGTGGATATTGCCTCCAATCTGCATATCGGCAGCTATAGCCCCCAGTTTTGCGTTGTTGAGGATATAGCCAAGGTCGAAGTTGTCGGTAGCCACGTTTCCCGTTATGTTGTCGTTGGCAGCCAGCCGCGCATCTACGTTTGCCACTCCTGCGGCAGTCCTTATATTAATATGTGCAGCCGCCTTGGTGTCGGCTGTGGTGTACACTCTGCCTCCAATCCTCACAGTGCCCAGCCGCATCACCGCCTCGGGAAGGTGTTTGCCCGTGAAATTGCTCAGCATTCTGTCAGCGTTATCGGGAGCAATCTCAATTTTCCCCAAGTTCATGTCTATTTCCGGCATGTTTCCCCTGCGGTGCGCAATCTGTGCGTTGCAGTTTATCACTATACCCCCGTTAGCCGTGCTGATGTTCATATAGTCAATCCAGCTTCTGGTGTCGGTGCCGTGAGCCTTGGCATCAATGTACAGGCTTTGGTCATTGTTTTTCAGCTTTGGTGCAATGCAAGCTATGTCGGTCAAAGTTATCCTCGACGGTTTCAGTATCAGAGCGTAGTTTAAGGTTCCTTCCTTTATCTTCATGCCGCCGGTGGTGGAGTAGGTTGCAGATGATTTGTCAAGCTCAATTTTCGTGTCGGGCAGTTTCAGGCAGAAGTTGCTGAGTGTTGCACCGTGGCGTCCTGCCTCCAAAGCCAATGACAGGCGTTCGAGCACCAGCCCAGACTGTTCCTTGAGCGACAGTTTCTTGATGTTCACGTTGAGGCTGTCGTCGGTGAGCTTCTTCAGTATCACGTGGCTGTTGATGTCGGTCACGGCAATGTGCGCCGGGTTCAGCCTTTGCGGTGTCTTCACTTTGTCGTACTGGTCGTAGGCAATGCTGCTGTGACGCATTATGAGTGAGTTGATGCGCAGGTTGAGCGGAGTCTTTTCCTTGTTGTCCTTCGACGCAAGCGAGTCGAGCACAAACTGGAAATTGTGCTGATGGCGCGCTGTCTGACGGTAGATCCTGAAGTTGGCGCTGAATATCTGCGCCGATGAAATCTCTATTTTCTTTTCGGCAAGTGCCATGATGTCTATCTTTGCCGTCAGTCGGGCGGCAGTGAGCATTTCCTTTCCCTTCTGGTCGTATATCCTTACGTCGTCGATGATTATGCGGTTGAGGAATCCTAGGTCTATTTTGCCCACCTCAACCCTTGTGCCGAGCTTTGCGCCAAGCTGTTGCGCCACCTGACTGCCTATAAGCTGCTGCACGCTGTCAAGGCGCAGGGCAAACACCAAGACAAGGTATAGCACCAGCACCACACGAATAGTGATATTTATTATATTTTTAAGAAATTTCACTCTATAAATTGTTAAACTGACTTGTCAATTATTCTTGTATTTTGTTTTTTCAGGCACAAAATTACATTAATTTCTTGTGAAAATCTCATATTTCGTGAAAAAAAACACGATAACCGCGATTTTCTTTGTAATTTTGCAGTGATTTGGAAAAATCCATGAAATAATTTATTGTATAAATATGGTTAAAGTTATTAAGTTGCGAAAAGGCCTGAACCTTAACCTTGCAGGACGTGCGGCTTTGGAAAAGATTACAATCCGCTCCAACGGGCATTATGCCCTACAGCCGTCAAGCTTTGTGGGTATCACCCCAAAGGTACTTGTAAGAGAAGGTGACACGGTGAAAGCCGGTGATGCGCTGTTTGCGGACAAGAACAATCCCAAAGTGTTGTTTGCATCACCTGTCAGTGGCAAAGTAGTGTCTGTAGAACGTGGCGAGCGCCGCAAAGTTTTAAGCGTCAGAGTGGATGCTGACGCACAACAAGAGTATGTGGAGTACGGCCGCAAGGAGCCTGCGAGGCTCAGCGGCGATGAAGTTGTGGAGTCGCTGTTGGCGGCTGGCATCTTCGGTTACATCAACCAGCTTCCCTATGCCGTGTCGGCTTGTCCCGACGTGAAGCCCAAAGCCATTTTTGTGTCGGCGCTACGCGACATGCCTCTGGCTTGCGACTTCGAGTTTGAGCTGAAGGGGCAGGAGGATGATTTCCAGACTGGTCTCACCGCTCTGTCGCGCATTGCCAAAACTTATCTCGGCATTGGCGTCAGCCAGACATCGGCTGCCCTCACGGGAGCAAAAGATGTGGAGGTGGTGGCATTCGACGGAAAATGTCCTGCCGGTAATGTTGGAGTGCAGGTGAACCACATCGACCCGGTGAACAAGGGCGAGGTGGTGTGGACTGTTGAGCCTACTGCCGTGCTGTTCATCGGACGTTTGTTCCGCACGGGTCGTGTAGACCTTCGCCGCACCGTTGCATTCTGTGGCAGCGAGGTTAAGAAGCCGGCGTATGCCGACATGCTCGTGGGGCAGGAGCTCAACACGCTGTTGAGCAATGCGCTGAACGACAGCCGTCAGGTGCGCGTCATCAACGGTAACGTGCTCACGGGCACGCCCACCGACAAGAACGGTTTCCTCGGTGCTCACACCAGCGAGATTACGGTAATTCCCGAGGGTAATGACGCCGACGAGTTTTTCGGCTGGATAATGCCGCGCCTAAATCAGTTCTCTGTGAACCGAAGCTATTTCTCATGGCTGCTGGGCAAGAAGAAGTATTCGCCCGATGCCCGCATAAAGGGCGGCGAGCGCCACATGATAATGAGTGGCGAGTATGACAAGGTGCTGCCCATGGACATCTACGGCGAGTATCTCATCAAGGCTATCATTGCCGGCGACATCGACCGAATGGAGCAGCTCGGCATCTATGAGGTAAGCCCCGAGGACTTTGCCCTTGCCGAGTTTGTCGACAGCTCAAAGCTGGAGCTTCAGCACATTGTGCGCCAGGGGCTCGACATGCTCAGAAAGGAGAACGCATAAGCCGGATAGAATCCCGTTAATGTGCTTACACATAAAATTATAAATAGAAAATAATAAAGTAAAAGATGAGTTTTTTAAGAAATTATCTTAACAGGATAAAGCCCAACTTTGAGGAAGGTGGCAAGCTGCATGCTTTCCGCAGCGTGTTCGACGGTATGGAGACTTTCCTGTATGTGCCCAACGACACGGCACGCACCGGAACCAACATCCACGATGCCATCGACTCGAAGCGCATTATGAGCATGGTGGTCATCGCACTGCTGCCGGCACTGCTGTTCGGCATGTACAACGTGGGCTATCAGAACTATTTGGCTGCAGGCACTCTTGCCAGCGCCTCATTCATTGAAATGTTTGTCTACGGAGCACTCATCGTGCTGCCAAAGATTATAGTGAGCTATATCGTGGGACTCGGCATCGAGTTCATCTGGGCTCAGTGGAAAGGCGAGGAAATACAGGAGGGCTACCTCGTGAGCGGCATTCTCATTCCCATGATTTTGCCCGTGGGCTGTCCGCTGTGGGTTATCGTGCTTGCAGTGGCGTTTGCCGTTATCTTCGGAAAGGAGATTTTCGGCGGCACAGGAATGAACATATTCAATGTGGCGCTGCTTGCCAGAGCGTTTCTGTTCTTCTCTTACCCGACAAAGATGAGCGGCGACGCCGTGTGGGTGAGCACCGACAAGATTTTCGGCATGGGCAACCAGCTGCCCGACGGTTTCACCATGGCGACCCCGCTCGGAGAGCTGGCACAGAACAACATTCCTCAGGCATCGCTCTGCGACATGGTGCTGGGATTCATCCCCGGCTCAATCGGCGAGACAAGCGTGATAGCCATTGCCATAGGCGCGGCAATACTGATATTCACGGGCATTGCCTCGTGGAAGATTATGCTCAGCATCTTTGTTGGCGGCGGCGCTCTTGCAGCCGTGTTCCAGCATGCCGGCATGCTGCCCATTGAGTGGTATGAGCACCTGGCTCTCGGAGGATTTGCCTTTGGCGCCGTGTTCATGGCAACCGACCCCGTGACATCGTGCCGCACCGAATGCGGAAAGTGGATCTACGGTCTCATCATCGGCTGCATGACTGTGCTCATCCGTGTGATGAATCCCGGATTCCCCGAGGGCATGATGCTCGCCATACTCTTTGGCAACATGTTTGCGCCTACCATCGACTACTGCGTGGTGCAGCGCAATATCACAAAACGTATTAACCGTTCAACAAAAAAATAAAAGAAGATGGCTACAAGAAAATTTAGATGCAAAGTGTGCGGCTATGTGCATGAGGGCGATTCGGCTCCAGATATCTGCCCCATCTGCAAGGCGCCGGCATCGGAGTTTGAAGAGATATTTGACACCGAGCAGCCTGCGGAGAAGAAAAAAGGCATAAACACCAACTCTAACACATACATTATTATATATAGTGTGGTGATGGTGGTGATTGTGGCATTTCTGCTGGCATTCATCTACAGCAGCCTGAAGGAGACTCAGGAGGCAAACGTGCAGCTCGACACAAAGAAGCAGATTCTTGCCTCGCTCAACATACGCGAGTTTGCAGGCGACGCCGATGCGGAGCAGAAGTATGCCGCCACGGTGAAGGAAGAGGTCAGCGTGGGCGAAAAGACCGCATATATCTGCGAGGTAAACGGTGAGCGCAAGTACATCCTGCCAGTAAGGGGCATGGGACTGTGGGGACCCATCTGGGGATATATCGCCGTGAACAACGACGGCAACACTGTGTATGGCGCATATTTCAACCATGACAGCGAGACTGCCGGACTGGGTGCCGAGATCAAGGACTCACGTGCATGGCAGGAGCAGTTTGCTGGCAAGAAGATATTCGATGCCGACGGCAACGTGGTATTGAGAGTGGTAAAGAAGATTGAAGACAGCCAGTCGCAGGTCGACGGAGTTACAGGCGCCACGCTTACCTGCAACGGTGTGAACGACATGTTCCAGGCAGACCTCGCACTGTATAAAGAGCTTCTCGGTATAAAATGACAAATGAATTTTACAGATATGAGTAAATTATTCAGCAAAGAAAACAAAGAGGTGTTCATCACTCCTCTCAATCTCGACCATCCCATCCTGTCGCAGGTGCTCGGCATCTGCTCGGCGCTGGCTGTCACGAGCCAGCTCAAGCCGTCGATTGTGATGGGACTGGCAGTGACCGTAATCACGGCATTCTCGAATGTCATCATCTCAGTGATCCGCAACACCATTCCGCAGCGCATCCGCATCGTGGTGCAGCTGGTGGTGGTGGCAACGCTGGTGACCATAGTGAGCCAGATTCTCAAGGCCTACGCCTACGACGTGAGCGTGCAGCTCTCTGTATACGTGGGACTTATCATCACCAACTGTATTCTCATGGGACGTCTTGAGGCGTTTGCAATGCAGAACAAGCCGTGGCCCAGCTTCCTCGACGGAGTTTCCAACGGTCTGGGCTACGCCATGATTCTGGTGATTGTGGGAGCACTGCGCGAGTTCTTCGGGCGCGGCAGCCTGCTGGGCTTCCAAATTATCCCCGACTGTGTATACGACTTTGGTTATATCAACAACGGCATGATGACCATGCCCGCGATGGCGCTCATCCTTCTGGGCTGCGTCATCTGGGTGCATCGCGCATACTTTTATAAGGAGAAATAAGCTATGGAACATTTATTGAGTCTTTTTGTAAGGTCCATCTTTGTGGACAACATGATATTCGCATTCTTCCTTGGAATGTGCTCGTTTCTCGCAGTGTCGAAAAACGTGAAGACCTCGTTCGGACTGGGATGCGCCGTTACATTCGTGCTGCTTGTAACAGTGCCTGTCGACTATATTCTCCAGACCAAGGTGCTGGGTCCCGATTGTCTGGTGGACGGCGTTGACCTGAGCTATCTCAGCTTCATACTCTTCATCGCGGTTATCGCCGGCATCGTGCAGCTGGTGGAGATGATTGTAGAGCGCTTCAGCCCTGCGCTCTATGCCTCGCTCGGTATCTTCCTGCCGCTTATCGCCGTAAACTGCGCCATCATGGGAGCCTCGCTCTTCATGCAGCAGCGCATCAACATGGACCCTGCCAGCAGCCAGTACATAGGCAGCGTGGTGGACGCCCTTGTATATGCTCTCGGCAGCGGCATCGGCTGGACTCTCGCCATTGTGGCAATGGGTGCCATCCGTGAGAAGATGCAGTACTCTGACGTGCCGGCTCCATTGCGCGGCCTTGGCATCACCTTCATCACAGTAGGACTTATGGCTATGGCTATGATGTGTTTCTCAGGACTTAAAATATAAAAAACAAGAACGATGGATATAAATTTCATATTGGCAAGCATGGGAGTGTTCCTTGTGGTGATACTCCTCTTGGTTGTGCTCTTGCTCACGGCGAAACGCTATCTCTCGCCGGGGGGCAACGTTACCCTAACCATTAACGGCAGCAAGAAAATTAGCGTTCCACAGGGCGACAGCGTCATGGCTGTGCTCAATCAGAACGGAATATTCCTGCCTTCAGCCTGCGGAGGAAAGGCAAGCTGCGGACAGTGCAAGGTGCAGGTGATTGAGGGAGGCGGCGAGATACTCGACTCTGAGAAGCCTCACTTCACACGCAAGGAGATAAAGGACCATTGGCGGCTGGGCTGCCAGTGCAAGGTGAAGAGCGACATGGTGCTCAAGGTGCCCGAGGCTGTGATGGGCGTGAAAGAGTGGGAGTGTACGGTCATCTCCAACAAGAACGTGGCGTCGTTCATCAAGGAGTTCAAGGTGCAGCTGCCTCCGGGCGAGCACATGGACTTCGTTCCTGGCTCTTACGCTCAGATTGCCATCCCAGCCTACGACATAGACTATGGCAGGGACATGGACCGCGAACTCATCGGCGACCTCTACGTGCCCACGTGGGAGAAGTTCGGACTCTTCGGCCTTAAGCAGAAGAACGACACGCCCACCATCCGCGCATACTCCATGGCAAACTATCCCGACGAGGGCGACATCATCACGCTTACCGTGCGCATCGCCACTCCGCCGTTTAAGCCAAAGGATCAGGGGCCGGGATTCCAGAACGTTCCATGCGGCATTGCCTCCACGTATATCTTCTCGCTCAAGCCGGGCGACAAGGTACGCATGAGCGGTCCGTTCGGCGACTTCCACCCGATATTCGACTCAAAGCGTGAGATGATTTGGGTTGGCGGCGGCGCAGGTATGGCTCCGCTCCGCGCCCAGATTATGCACATGCTCAAGACGCTGCACACACGCGACCGCGAGATGCACTACTTCTACGGCGCACGTGCCATCGATGAGGTGTTCTTCATGGAAGACTTCCTCGAACTGGAAAAGGAGTATCCAAACTTCCATTTCCACCTGGCGCTCGACCGTCCCGACCCGAAGGCAGACGCGCTCGGCGTGAAGTACACCGCCGGATTCATCGCTCCTGTGATGGGCGACACCTATCTCAAGCAGCATGAGGCACCCGAGGACATTGAGTACTACCTCTGCGGACCGCCAATGATGGCTAAGACTGTGCTCGACCTGCTCGACAGCCTCGGCGTGGAGCAGAACATGATTCACTTCGACAACTTCGGAGGATAAGATAAGGATAGTTTTTCTATCCGTTTAAGTTTTATATTTTAGTTTATAGGGGTGTGTCGGGATGACACGCCCCCATTTTTAGGCACGGATAACACGGATTTTACTCACGCATTGCTCTCTTTTTATAAGAGTTCATCAGCTTTGCGGTCACAGATTTTTTCTTTCACCTATCTGTGTTTTCCGTGTAATCCGGCCTAATTTATTTTGTAAATTCCTCACGTCTCATTCAAAGCACAGCCTCACCTCGCCTGTGTACTCTCCGCGCGCCCAGACTGGCAGCGCCGACGGACCGTTGAGGTCGGTGGTGTTTACCTTGTTGCGCACGCCGGGGATAACCTGCATGATGCTGATGCCGGTCGCGGGCAGGGTGTAGAGCAGCTGGTCGCGGCCGTCGCGCGGCTGGTAGACTCCGATGTAATCCCTGTCGGTACCGGGCTGTAGGGTAACCTTGCCCAGCTTCGACTCCAGCTTCATCCACTGCACTCCGGCGAAGTAGCCCTTAAACTCGGGATATAGGAAGGTCTCTCCCGGCACAGGGTCGTTGTATTCGTTTGCCCACACTCCGAGCTGCGGACCGTGCAGGCGGTTCTGCCACACGCGGTAGGGACCGCAGCCGAGCCACTGCTTGCGAAGCATATATTCCTCGGGGAAGTCGAACTTCACGCCCATGAGATCCACCACTCCGTTGAACACATATTTATATATTAGGCGCACGTTGCCGTTAGGAGCGATGTGCCACTCAGCCTTTTGCAGCGAACCGAGCTTGTAGTTGGCGGTTACGATGAGAGTGTCGCCCTCGCCCTCGGCAGTGGTGATGCCGTCGAAGGTTCCCTGGTCGGCATATTCGGTGTAGGTGGTCTTCTTCTTCTCAGCCTCGGGGTCATCGTGGTTATAGAACTGGTCGAACGAACGGTCGGCGCGGCGGTATGCGAAGAACTTCGGACCGTTGCCGAACTGCAGGCTCTTGCCGTTTACCGATACGCTGCGCAGAGTGCCGTCCTCAGTCGAGAATGTCAGTGTGGTGTTGTCGGCAGTCACTGTGCCGTTGTTGTATGTGGGTCGCGGCTTGCGCATCCGGTTTTCAGCCTTTACAATCATGTCGCTCCGTGTGTCCTGAATCTTGAACACCCATGTAAACAGCTCCATGCCGTTGTGGTCGGTTGCCTTCACCGCGAGAGCCTCGGCGTCGGCAGGCACGTCGCCAATCTTCACCTCGCCGCTCTTGCCCGGGGCGATGTCGGCACCGTTTACGGTCAGTGTCTTAATGGTCTTGGTCTCCGCACCGGCGAACTTCAGATAAGAGCAGTCAAACCTTACGCCCTTGAGCGTGAGGAAGTCGTAGCGGTTTTCCACAATCATGGTGCTTGCGTCGAGCTTCGCGCCGTTGGTCTGCGAGTATCCCTTTTGCGGAGTCTGGAGACTGCCGTTATATCCTTTCAGCGTCACCTGCACGGGGCACCATATCTGTTTCACCGTGTAGTAGCTGCCCTCCTTTTCGTGGTGAGGACCCACGATACCGTCGGCACCGTAGTTGCCAACGTTGTCGATTATGCCGTTCTGGTCGGTGCGCACCACGCCCTCGTCGGCATAAGCCCAGATAAATCCGCCCTGACAGCGCGGCCATGTGCGCATCAGTTCCCAGTAGTCGTAGAGTCCGGCGCCTGCTCCGCCGTCGTAGAGCGCGTGCAGGAATTCCGTTGGCATAAATATCTGCGGACGGCGCATGTGCTCCTCGCTCTCGCCGTAGGAGCGGTAGTGCATGGTCTCATATCCGCCGAAGTTTCCCTGAGGGTGTATCACGGGACGCTGCTGCGGGTCCCATTTGTGGAAGTCGCCGTTAAGCTCGTCGTTCCATCCCTTCTCGTTGCCGTTGCTCCACCAGATTACCGACGGGTGGTTGACGTCGCGCGTCACCATCTCCTTCACGAGCTTCTGTCCGTTTATTGTCTCGTGGTGTCCGTGCCATCCGCTCAGCTCGTCCATTACATACAGACCGAGACTGTCGCAGGCATCGTAGAACTCCGGGTCGGCAGGATAGTGAGAGAGGCGCACGGAGTTCATGTTCATGCTCTTTATCATCTTCACGTCGTCGATGTTGAGCTGCTTTGAGAGTGTGCGCCCGTATTCCGGCCAGAAGCTGTGGCGGTTAACGCCGCGAATGTTCACCTTCTTGCCGTTGATGTACATTCCGTCGCCGTGGCGTGTCTCGATGGTGCGGAATCCGAACTTGTCCTTTTCCACGTGCAGCGTCTTGCCGTCCTTGCCGATAAGCTCAAAGCTCACCTGATAGCGGTTGGGCGTCTCGGCGCTCCACAGCTTGGGATTAGCCACGCTGAAAGCCACGTCGGCGTGGTCGCTGCCGGTGCGCACGGCGGTGGTGTTCTCAGCCACCTTCCTGCCGCTCATGTCGCTGATTACGGTGCGTATCTTCGCCCCCTCGATGCTGCGGTTCATCAGCACGTATGCCGAGAAACTGCCGTCAGCTTTGGCGTTGATTGCCGTGCGCTCGATGTTTACCGCCGGCTTGCGCACGATGAACACGGGGCGGAATATTCCGCCGAAGTTCCAGTAGTCGGCGCGGCGCTCCGAAAGGTTCACGCCGTCGTTTTCGCTCTCCTTCGACACCGTCACCTCAAGCAGGTTTTTCTTCTTGCCGAAGAACACGCGGTCGGTCACGTCGTAGGTTATGCGGTAGAAGCCGCCCATGTGCTTGCTGCCCGCCTTGCGCTTGTTGATTTTCACTTCGGCGTCGGTCATCACCGCCTCAAACACGAGGTCGATGTGGGAGTTTTCCCATTCTGCCGGCAGTGTGAACTCATACTTGTAGAGTCCCTTCTCGTCGGCGATGCCGTCGGGGCGCGCCTTGCCGTAGAATTTCATGCCATACTGGTAGGTGCCGAATCCCTGCAGCTCCCAGCACGATGGCACTCCGATTTTTGTCCAGCGTCCGCTGTTGTTTCCTCCCGTGCAGAAGAAGTCCCACTGCACCGTGTCGTCTGCGCCCGTTCCGCTCAGGTATTGGCGTCGGGTGTTCACGTCATTCTGTGCCTGAATGCACATTGCCGATGCCGCCAGCATCAGAATTGTTGCAAATAGATTTCTCATTTTTATGTATTTTGTTTTTCTTTCTATTTTCTACTTCCTATGAAAACTCTCTTGTTTTCCTTTTACTTTCTTTTTCCCGTTAAAGCTCCCCCTATATATATAATAAGGTGTAAGGCTCACCGTTTTTATTTCACAGGGCTGAACCTAAGATGCAGCTTGTGGGGCTTTTCTTCGATAGTGTACTTCTTCAATACGCCGGGACCGCAACTGCTGTTGCCAAGTCCGAGCACGGCGGCGTCGATGTGGAGATAAACATTGTCCTCGGCGCTCAGGTCGCAGTCGTGGGCTGTGGTGCACAGCTGGCTGGTGGAGTAGGGCAGGGCTGTGAACGAGAAGCTGTTCCCGTTAACTGAGTTAACGGTCCATCCCCTCCCCTTGCCGTCGGTGACGGTGAGCTCCGCCACGTCATCGTGGTTGCCGCTGTATTGCGGACGCGGATAATGGATGTACTGCCTGTCCACGGTGCTGTTCCAGCGCCCTATGGGAGTGGATTCGCGGCGGTCGGGATAGGAGTCGTGCGGTCCCCTGCCATACCAGCTGAGCTTGCGCATGGTCTTGGGCAGCACAAAGGTGTTGCCCAGGCATGGCAGCGTGGGCAGGTTGCCTTCTGGGGTATAAGTGGCGTAGAAGTCAACCGTCCCGTCGGCTGCCATGGTATATTCGTAGTCGGTCAGTATGCTGCCGCCGGCGCAGGCATAGTGGTGGCTCACGGTCACGGTCACCGAACCGTCGTCGTTGCGCCTCGTCTCCATCGGGCGGGTCACGGTGGCGGTCATCGAGTCGAGCCTGTTCACTGTCCACTCCTTTGCCAGCCAGTTGCCGAATCCCTTGTCGTTGTCGGTGGGCGCGCGGTAGAAGTGCGGGCGCACCATGTCCATCCACGCCTTTGCCTTGTCCACGTCGGCTTTGCCAGCCTTCATCGGCTTGGGGATGAACGCCGTCGCCAGCTTGTCCTGCAGGGCAAACTGCGCCGCCGCAACCTCGTGCCCAGCCTCAGCCCACGGCGTGGCGCTGCGCAGACGAGCGCTGATGTTAAGCCTCACGTCGGCGGCGTAGGGATAGCGGAAGTCGGGTAGTGTCATGTCTTTCAGCTCGCCGCTCTTCGCCGGCTTGCCGTTCACCAGCAGGGTGTATGTGTAGCTGAGGTTGTCGGTCTGCGCGTGCTCGTCGCGCTTCACAATGCTGATGCGCCTGCCGTCGAGCTCAATCTTTATAGGCGCGTAGACAGCCTTCACTTCGTAGTATTTCGGGGTGAGCGTGCGGTCCGACATAATCACTCCGTTCAGGCAGAACGCCTTCAGGTTGGGCTTGTCGCCGAAGTCGCCGCCGTAGGCTATCATCGTCTTGCCGTCGGCGCGCTTCACGGCGATTGCCTCGTCCGCCCACGTCCATATAAATCCGCCCAGCATCCGGGGATTGCTGTATATCTCGTCCCAGTATTCGCGGAAGTTGCCCATAGCATTGCCCATTGCGTGGGCATACTCGCTGGTGAGCACCGGGCGGCTGCCGCCGTTCTTCGCAATGCTCAGCAGGCGCTCCCAGCGCGCGTTTTCGGGGCGCTCCATGTTGTCGTCCTTCACTCCGGGATTGTGGTATGCCTCCATCGTGCGCGGATAGAAGCGGCTGATAACGTCCACCGCCTGCGGGTCATTGGCATTTGCGCCCTGCGCTCCCTCGTAATGCACGAAGCGTGTGGGGTCATATTCCTTTGTCCATGCCGATATGGCTGCAAAGTTGGTGCCGTAGCCCGATTCGTTGCCGAGCGACCAGAACACAACGCAGGGATGATTGCGGTCGCGCACCACTACGCGCTGCATACGGTCCATGAAAGCCGCCGCCCACGAGGGGTCGGAGGCAAGAGTGCCGCGAAGACCGTGCTCCTCAAGGTTTGCCTCGTCCATGACGTAGATGCCGTACTCGTCGCACAGGTCATACCAGCGCGGGTCGTTGGGATAGTGGCCCGTGCGCACGGCGTTGACGTTGCACTGCTTCAGCAGCTGTATGTCGTCCAGCATCTGCGCGGTGCTTATCACGCGACCCGTGTTCTGATTCATCTCCTGACGGTTCACACCACGGAAACGCACCTGCTTGCCGTTCACGAGCAGCCGCCCGTCGCGTATCTCCAGCCGGCGGAAGCCCACCTTGGTCTCCACCTGCTCCACGGTGTTTCCCTTGTCGTCCACAAGCCTCAGGCGCAACGTATATAAATAAGGTGTCTCGGCGGTCCATTTCTTCGGGTTCCTCACCTCCGCCTTCAGCCAGCCCCATTCGGCGTAGCCGCGCTGGGGATAGCGCGCGTTCATAATCTTTGCCTTGTGGTCGAGGTTCAGTATCGGCTCGGCATCCTGGCGCAGCGTGCTGTCGAGCACGGCGTTGCCGTCGCGGTCCAGCAGTTGCGCCTCCACGGTGTAGCCCGTGCCGCGCGCGCCGCCAACTACCGCCAGTTGCGGGTCGATGATTATCTGTGCGTTTTGGTAGTTATCATCCAGCAGGGTGTGCACGCCGAAGTCGCGGATGCGTATCTTTTCCGTGGCATAGAGCGTCACGCTGCGGTGAATGCCTGCCAGCCGCCATGTGTCCTGATCTTCCAGATAGCTGCCGTCGGAATATTTGAAAACCTGCAGGGCTATCTGGTTGTCGCCCTCCTTCAGATATGGAGTTATGCGAAATTCTGCCGGCGACATGCTGTCCTGCGAATAACCCACGCGCACGCCGTTGATCCAGATGTAGAATGCGCTCGACACGGAGCCGAAGTGAACATACACCTCCTTGCCCTTCCATGCCGAGGGCAGGGTGAACGTGCGGCGGTAGCAGCCTGTGGGGTTGCGCTCGTCGGTGGTGGTGTAGCCCTTCTTGGGCTCGCCCATCACGAATGGCGGGTCAATCTTGAAAGTGTAGCCCGAACTGCAGTAGATTGGCGTTCCGTAGCCGTTCACCTCCCAGTCGCCGGGCACGGGGAAGGTATTCCAGCGGCTGTCGTCGAAGTTGGTGCGGAAGAAGTCCGCCGGCTGCTCGCCGGGAGTCTTTGTCCAGTTGAATTTCCACGTGCCGTCGAGCGTCATCTCCATGTCGCCCGGCGTGGTGTGGTAGGGGGTGAACGATGCTCGCGCCGGCTCGCGGTTTATCTGGAGCACGTGCTGGTTTTCCCAGTCGTGCTGCTGCGCCGTTGCGGGCAGGGGAAGGCTCATGGCGGCTATTGTTGCTGCAAAAATCAGTTTTTTCATTGTTGTTGTATTTTTGTTAGGTTCCTCACTGCACATCCACCCGCTCAAACGCCAGTCCCCCGGCTTGCTTTGCCGTCACTGTCAGCGTATAGCTGCCGGCGTTTATCTGGGTGCCCGTGGTGGTGCTGAGGGTCTTGAACTTCTTCGGGTTTACGGGGAAGGTTATCTCGCGGTCAACGAGCATTGCGCCCTTGCTGTCGGTTATCCGCATCACGGCAGTCACGGGCTCGCCCGTGGTGTTCTTGTAGCGGAAGCGCAGGGCGTACTCCTTGCCCAGTCCTGTCTGGATTTTCCATACGGTCAAGCCCTTTGCCGATTTTTCTGGGGTGAATTGTGCCGCGGGACGCTCGTCGACGTCCTTGGGCATCAGCTCTTTGGGCAGCTTGGCTGAGGTGTCGGCATTCAGCTTGTCCCAGTCGGTGTCGTTTGGAGTGGCTATGAATTCTGCCGCGCCCTTTGTGGCAACGGCGATGGCGCTGATTATAGCCTGTCCAGCCTTGCTCTCTGGGAACGAGATGACGAGTTTGCCGTTTTCTGCCTTGGCATAGACAACCTTTTTCAGGGCACCGTCATGCCCGGCTTCAGCCCAGATGTCGAGGTCGTCGATGAGAGTCTTGCCGTTCACGGCAACGTCGAACAGACGCATGCCCTCGCAGTCGCTCCTCATGGTGCTGCCTTCGCCCACCCAAGGCTCGCTGAAGTAAAGCTCAATGCGGTAGTCGCCGTCGGGCACGGGCAGATTGTAGCTCAGCAGATGCTTGCCGTAGCGGCTGCTCTGGAACAGCGCCCACGAGCGTGTGCCGTGTATAGGGTCGGCGGTCACGGTCTGGCTCGCCGTCATCGGGTGCATGCCGTAGCGCTCGCTCCACGAGCGGCTGACGGTTTTGCCGTCGGCAGTCCACAGATTGCCGTATTCGTCGGTCATGGCGTTGCCGCCGCAGTTTATGCGGTACACGTAGTTGTAGCCCTCGGCGCCGCGCAGCAGGTCGGCGTTTCTGTCGGCTGGAGTTGGCACAATCGTAGAGCCGCTGTAGAGAGCGTCGAAGTGCGGAGCCTGCGGCAGACCGCTATATATAATAATGTCTTCGGCTGCGGGCTTGCCGTTGCGGTAGCCCACGGCGCGCAGGACGTTGTACTTTATCAGGCGGTTCTCCCACACAAGGTGAGTGCTCGGTGTGGAGTGAGGAGTGTTGGGTGTGACTTTCTTTCTTCCCAAGAACTCGTTGTCGGTGGCGTCGTTGTAGAGCAGCACACTGTCGCAGTTGCTGTAGACGTTGATGTCGGTGCGGCGGCTGCCCGTTTCCTTGAAGCGGTTGCTCCAAGTATGCGACACGATGTAGACCATCGGGTCGGTGTCGGGGCAGGTGTGATGGGCGCGGTACATTTGGAAGGCATCGGTGGGCTGTTCCCACACGGTGGTGAGCCCCTTGTGGTTGAAAGGTCCTATCTTGTCGATCATCCTAAGCCCTTCGTCGGGCTGCGTGCGCCCGGGGTTGTCGTGGCTGTTCATTATCCACTGGAAATGTCCGCACACGCTGTCCTTGGCGCTTTCTGCCAGCAGCATCTTGGTCTCCAGGATGCTGGTGAACTTCTCTTCGCTGTAAGCCTTTTCCTTTTCCAAATCTTTAGCCTCGCTGTGCAGCCCTATGGTGCGCCATGCGCCGTATTCGCCGTTGAGCAGCTGCACCGGCTGCCTGAGCTCCTTGTCGTAGTTCTTGGCAGAGCCGCCGTAGGTGCCGCTCCAGTTTTGTATCACGTTCCAGTCGGTGCCCTCGCCGCCGTTGCAGGTGGTTATCACGCGCATGGTGCGCGCCGTGGGGTCCATCTCGCGAATTATGTCGCAGCACTCCCGGGCAAAGTCGGCGGGCAGCACACTCTCGTTCTGCAGTCCCCAAAGCATGATGCTCGGACTGTTGCGGCGCTCCTTTATCCATTGGCGCAGCAGGCGCTTGAACTCTGTGCGGAACTGCGGCGAGTCATACCATATGTGGGCTGAGAACTGGCTCCAGAAGAGTATTCCCTCGCGGTCGAGCAACTTCTGATATTCAAGGTTGTGTGGCTGATGAGCCTCTCGGAAGGCGTTGAATCCCATCTGCCTCACCTCCTTTATGCGTGCGGCTATCTGCTCGCTGCTGAAGGCGTGGCTCTGCCCCAGCTGGTGCTCATACTCGCAAACGCCGTTGATGAACGTCGGCTTGCCGTTGAGGAAGAAACGGTGGTCGCCCGAGGGGTTCTTGCACGGCCATGTCAGGGTGCGTATGCCGTAGGGCGTGGTTATCTCGTCGGTGGTCTTGCCGCCGCGCTTTATCATGCTCGCGAGGTTGTAGAGATATGGCGCGCCGACGGTCCACAGTATCGGATTGTCGATGCGTGCGCTCTGTCTCACTGTCTTTGTCTCGCCCGGCTGCAGCGTCAGTTTCTCGCTCAGGCGGAACACCTGCTTGCCGCTGGCGAGCGCCAGCTTGTTGACATACTCCACCTCGGCGGCAGTGCTGCCGTAGTTTTTCACCTCGGTCTCCACAAACACGCTGTCGGCGCGGTCGTTGTTCCAGATGTGGACTCCAAACGGCTCGATGCGCACCTCGTCGGTCTCGGTGATGTAGACGGGGCGGAAAAGTCCGAGCGGCTGCGAGCCCTCGCTGAATCCGTATTCGCTGGAACAGCCTCCGCACACCCACGGCGACACCATGTCCATTGCCGGGTGCTCGGTTATTATCTCTATCGTGTTCTGTCCGTCAGTAAGGCGGTCGGTCACGTCGGCGGTCATCGTCGTGCGTCCCACAAGCGTGCGCTCGCCCTTTTTGCCGTTGACAGTTATGGTGGCGTAGCTGCCTGCGCCCTCAAGGGTGAGGAAGTAGCGCTTGCCCGCGGCCGCCTTGTTCAGTGTGAAGCTCTTGGTGTAGGTGGCGGTGCCGTGCAGGTTGCCGTGGCGCAGCTGTCGCGCTCCATAGTAGTCGTCCCAGTTGTGGGGCAGGCTCACCGTGCGCGTCTCGCCGCCCATCGTGGTCTGCCACTGGTCCATGAGGTCTATCCTTGTGCGCCTGCCTTTCTTCTCGGGCTCAGGAAATCTTACGCTGCTCTTGCCCATCGGCACGCTCGTGGCAACGGCTATGCCGCGCTGCTCGGCGTTGTTCACCGCGCAGTAGAAGTGATACACCACGCCGTCGTGCTTCAGCACGTAGCTCTTGTGGGCAAACATCTCGTCGTAGGGCTTTGTGGGATAGATGAGGTCGTTGCCCTGCCACTCCTGCCAGTTCACGAGGTCGCGGCTCACCGCGAAGGTGTTGAAGGCGTTGTAGGGGCGCGAGGGATTGAACGCCGAGAACCAGAACATCACATAAAGGTCGCCCATCCTAACTATCTGCGCGTCGCCCGTGATTATCCCCTTCACCTCGTGGGTAAACACGGGATTGCCGCCGTAGCGCGTCCATTTCCTCAGGTCGTTGCTCAGGGCAATGCCTATGCGCTCCGCCTTCATGCCGTTGGCGGGATTCACTCCGCCGGCATTGTAGAACATCACGAAGCGCTTGCCCAGCGTCCTGGCGTCGTCCTTGTATATGGTGCTTTTGTATTGTATCAGCTTCTCCCACCATTGGCAGTCCTTGTCGCTGATGCTCATCAGCGGACGGTCGTAGCCCTGCCATTCGTGGGCGTTGTCCACTCCGCCGGCGGTCCACGCCATGCCGATGTTCAGCGGCGCGCGCACGCCCTCGTAGCCTGTGCCCTCGCCGCCGATGTATGTCATCCAGTGGCGGCGTTTGAATTTCTCCATCCTGTAGCTTCCGCCCCAGTTCCAGTCTATCAGTGCCGGAAATCCCCCGCGCTGGTTCATGTCCCAGCCGCTTTCCTTATACGACAGCAGCCTGCCGAGCGTCTTCCACTCCAGCAGGTTGTCGCTCTCGGCGAGCCAAGTCTCGTAACCGCGTCCGTCGAGTCCCGTCTTGCCGTTGTACACCACGTAGGTCATGTACCACTTGTTGTCTTCGCGATACACCGTGGGGCAGTCAATCTTGTGATAGTTATCCTTCGGTGCCACCACCATGCCGTACTTGTATGGCGTTTTCACCTCCTCGTAGATTTTCGCCATCTCCTCCTGCGTGATGGCGGCTGCCTGTTTTTTCCTTGCCGTCTGCTCCTGCGCTGCGGCGGCTGCCGTGTTGGTCTTTACACTTTTTGCATAGACAGCTGTTGTTGTCACCATTCCAGTCAGTGTGATGGCAATCCCCTTCTTTATTGAGGCTATCTCGTATAATTTGCCTGTAATTTTCATTTTAATTTGGTTTTAGTAGTTCGTTTTATACCTTCTATTATATATAAACGGTTTTCCCCTTGTTTTGTAACTATGTGCCAGTGTTTTCAAAATTGCCATTGTTTTATTGTATTTTCGGCAAAGATATACATTTTATTCATTACCACCAAATAAAATCTGCGTTTTTTATCCTGTGGCATTGAATAAATCTCCTGTTTTTATCCATCGCCACTGAATAAAATGGCGTTTTTGCTTTTCTTTATAAAAAACTGCGATAATTCTTTGTCGTTTCAGATATTATTCGTACTTTTGCCCAAAATAAAGTCTTTCCGTATGAAATACCCAATATGAATACAGGCATTTGTTTTGCTTAAAACATAAAACTATAATATAATTTTAACAGAAAAACGTGAATGATGAACAGATTTGTTGAAATAATAGGAATTTCTATTCTTGTCGGTTTGGTTTTACTGACAGCGATATTTATATTCCTGTCATTCTTTATACCATATACTCTAAGCAAGAGTGTTGCGGACTATCAGGAGAAGATGCTTTCTAATCGTGATGGAATTATTGAGAGGATAGACTCATTCTTTGCGGTTAATAAATACCTTCCCGACTCGCTGACTTGTATTGGCTTTGTCACATCGGCAATGATGTCATACGAGTACAATAGCATCTATTTTGATTATACCAAACTGAATGAAACCGACTATCTTATTGAATATGAATCGCCGTATGTTGTCAGAACCCAATATTTAAGTAGCGAGGGATGTTGGATTGAGGAATTGAATGATGCTCTAAATGCAGACACTTCATCTGTCATAAATAAGATTTCAAATATAGGACGGAGATATAATATTCTACCGGATATCGACAGTGTAGGTTATAACCGTTTGCAGATTTGTCCCACTTTAAACGACGGTATACTTCCTGATTCAGTCGCATATCTCCGTTATTTTTATAAGGGCGGAAAAAAGCGGTGTGAAGGTTGGGTTACGTTTTCACGAAGGCCTGAAGACGGTTCGAGGAAACAAATTGGGGAATGGAAATACTACGACAAGCAGGGCAAGTGCTACCGCAAGTTTTGGGTTTATAAACAAGATGGTGAATTTATATTCCATTAAATAAGGCTAATTTTCGCTCTTTTCAGGAAAACAATTAAAGTTTTTTATTTTACTGGCTTATAATTCAAGATTTTTATGTAATTTTGCAGCAGATAATCACATATCACTGTTATATTTTGTTATGGATAAAGAGCGGGCAAAGATAATAGGAATAGCGCGGCATCGCCTGACAACGGACGGGGAGGGTGTTACTACGCTTGCGGCTTTCCATGGCTGTCCGCTCCGCTGCCAATATTGTCTTAATCCGCAGTCACTTGGTGACGGGAAAGAATTCCGTGATTATTCGCCCGAAGAACTGTATGCAGAGACTTGTATTGACGAGCTGTATTTCCTTGCCACAAATGGTGGAGTGACATTCGGTGGCGGTGAACCTTGTCTGCGTCCGCAATTCATCAGGGAGTTTCGAGAACTGTGTGGAGCTGATTGGCGCATCAATCTTGAGACATCGCTCAATGTTCCGAAAGCAAATGTAGAGACTTTATTGCCATTGGTGAACAGTATGATTATTGACATCAAGGACATGAATGCTGATATTTATCAGAAATATACAGGGAAGGACAACAGACTTGTAATGGATAATCTTCAGCTGATAGCCGACCAAGGCAGACAGGATGATTGTATTATCCGATTGCCGTTGATTCCAAACTTCAATACAGATGCCGACCGCACTGCAAGCCGCACTAAACTTGGGGCTCTCGGCTTCACCCACTTCGATTTATTCACCTATCAAATACGTAATAATTATGGCACGGGGAAAAGAGACTTGTAAGATTTTGAAGGAGATTCGCAGGCAGATAGCCGAGGCGAACGACATCGAATTTATCACTTCGGAATGCCGCTATAAGGGCGACTGTCTCGGCACTTGTCCCAAATGTGAGGCTGAGGTGCGTTACTTGGAACAGCAGCTCCATGCACGTAGACTTGCTGGTAAGGCTGTTGCTATTGCAGGAATATCGGCAGGAGTGATTATGCTGTCGGGATGCAATGGTGCATCTTCTAAACAGCCTGCTCAAACAACAGGCGATACAATTGAAGTGACTGAACAGGCAAATGACATGTTGGAAGGGCGCCTGGATCAGATTCCTCCAAGCGATAAAAGAAGATTAAGAGTTTTAACTAAATTTGTTCCTCCAAAGTCTGACAGCGAACGTAAAAAGGGAGCCCCTGTCAAGAAGCAAGAGGCTTTGCCAACACCAGAAAAAGTTACAGCTCCAGAAGATAACACATTAGTTGGAGACATAGAAGCTATACCGCAGTTCCCTGGAGGTCAGGCAAAGCTGATGGAGTTTCTTGCTGCTAATGTCAAATATCCAGAAGCTGTTGAAGGAGCTATTCAAGGACGTGTTGTCGTGTTATTCACCGTAAAGAAAGACGGAAGCATTGATAACATAGAAGTTATCCGTAGTGTATATCCAGATTTAGACAATGAAGCGGTAAGAGTAGTGAAATTACTTCCGGATTTCATTCCGGGTACCATCAACGGAAAACCTGTAGACTGTAAATACACACTGCCGATAGTATTCCGTCTGCAATGATGGTATAAAAAGATATCTTAGATGTGAATAATTATTACAAAACGGCTTCTGAGAATCGCGTAAAATCATTCAAGTGGGTAACTTTCAAATAGCCGTAATATGAATGCTTTGTAACATGTTGATAGATAAGTGTTTATCTTGTTGTGACGCTGCTACGTGTTGGAAATATGGCTGTTTGTGGTCTTTTTTTGCATGTTTTTGATTGAAAAAACACATATGCCATCGGCAAAGTAAGTTAACTTCGTCGGTAAAGTAAGTTAAC
>JAUNSB010000063.1:0-24305 GCA_030539375.1 Prevotella sp. | reverse complement strand
AAAAAAAAAATACAACACAAAAAAAACTTGAAGCGTTTACAAAAACAAACCAAATCTGATTAAAATAGTTTTTGGGGTTGGGGCTGGGTTGCACTTGGGTTGGACATGGGTTGGACTATAAAATGATACATGTATCTTTAAATCAGAATGTTATCTGCTGGGTTGGACTATAAGCAAAAATACCTATGTTTATTTATATAAGTATAAGACATATAGTTTTAGTAGTTTCATTTGGTGACGTGAAAAAAAAGTTGTATTTTTGCAGAAATCATATAAGGAAAGGATAGATTTGAAGTGAAAAATATGACACTGAAGGAATTTCTTGACAGCTGGCACGATGGCGGTGCCACGATAAGGGTTAAGACAAGCGGCAGCACGGGAATGCCGAAGGAGATGGAGGTGGAGAAGAAAAGGATGCTGGCATCGGCACGGGTAACCTGCGATTTCTTGGGATTGAGGCAGGGTGACACGGCGCTGCTGTGTATGTCGTTGGATTATATTGCCGGGAAGATGATGGTGGTGAGAAGCATTGAGCGTGGGTTGAGGCTAATGACTGTGGAGCCGAGCGGTCACCCGGTGAAGGGGCTCACCGAGGCTGCCGACCTTGTGGCGATGGTACCCATGCAGGTGTATAACACGCTGCAGGTGGAGAGCGAGCGTAGGCTGCTGATGCAGTCGCGCCATCTGCTTATTGGCGGCGGGGCGATAGACAAGGAACTGGAGGCTGCGCTGAGGGATTTTCCCAATGCCGTGTGGAGCACCTACGGCATGACGGAGACTTTGAGCCACATTGCACTGCGGAGGATTAACGGCAAGGAGGCAAGCCCGTGGTATATGCCGTTCGACACGGTGGAGGTGGGACAGAATGCAGACGGTTGTCTTGTGATTGACGCTCCCGGGATATGCAGCGAAACGCTGACTACAAACGATATTGTGGAGATGCACGCCAATGGCAGGCGGTTCAGGATTATCGGGCGGAGGGATAATGTGATATGCAGCGGCGGCGTGAAGATACAGATAGAAGAGGTGGAGGCGCTGCTGAAGGGGCGCGTGAATGTGCCGTTTGTCATTACCAAATGCCGAGATGAGAAATTTGGCGAGGCTGTGGTGATGCTGTATGAGGATAACGGAAACGGCGCAGGCTGCTGTAGCCTGCGCCGTGTGGCTGAGAGAGTGCTGCCGCGCTACTGGCAGCCGAAGTATTATTTTGCCGTGGATAGTCTGCCCCTGACCGGGACGGGCAAGCCTGCCCGCAAGCAGGCAGAGCTGCTGGCTGAATCAGCGCGGCTCAATGTCGGCGAAGATGCCGCTGCGGACTGACTTGCCCGTGCTGCGTGTCGGGCTGTAGGAACGCCAGCCGTTGTAGTTGAAGTTGCCGTCGTAGTAGAGGTCGAACTTAATGTCGCGGTTGGTGCCGTCATCCATATATCCGCTGAAACGGCTGTTGCTTATGCGGTAGTCGTAGATATAAACAGGATTCCACGGGTCGTCTTCATATCTGATTGTGATCACGGGACCGTCGTAGTCATCGTCCACATACCATGTGAAATATGACTGATAATAGTCTTTGTAGCGGTCGTTGACGTTGTAGCCCGTCTCGATGCCGCGTCCCGATGTGGACCAGTCGTAGTCATAGCTGTTGCCGCTGTTGCGCAGGAATGTAAAGGTCACACGGTATTCGTCGCTGCTCCATCCCCAGCGGTCCTCAAAATAAGTGTCGATATATCCAGTCCATGACCCCTCCATGGTATAAGCCACTTCCTGTGCGTCGTCCTCGCAGCTGCTCATGGTCATTATGCCTGTAAGAGCAATGAGCATTGTCTTGAAAATTGTCGTAAACTTCTTCATAGCCGTTTTATTTTTAATCGTTAATAATTTTATTTTTTGCAAAGGTAAACAATATTCTGCAATGTTTGCCAAAGGAAACGCCTACTTTGATATAGGGATATTCCTATTATCGTGAGGATTTCTCTTTTTTGCCGAACTCAGGATCAATATTCAGGAATGCCGTGACAACAAAAGTGATGGCACAGCACGCCATGACAATGATGAAGAACATCTGGTAGCCAACCATATCCTTGATATATCCCGATAGCATACCCGGCAGCATCAGTCCCAGATAGGAGATGCCGGTGCAGATGGAATAGTGCGAGGTTTTGTATTCGCCCTGACTGTAGTAGAGCATGTAGAGGGTGAGCACCGTGAAGCCAAGTCCGTAGCCAAATTGCTCTATGAATAGGCATGACGACACAACTATGAGATTGGAGTTGAGAGAGTAGCTCAGATAGATATACACCACGTCGGGCAGAGTTATGGCGCACACCATGTGCCACAGCCACCGTTTCATGCCGTCGCGGCTCACAAGAATGCCGCCGATGATGCCGCCAAGTAGCAGACCTATCAGTCCCACGGTGCCGTTAGCCAGTCCGTATTCCTGCGGCGACAGTCCCAAGCCACCCATATAATTGTGGCGTAGCATGAATGTTTTGGTCATGGTGTTGAGCAGAGCTTCGGGGAAACGGTACAGCAATAGGAAAAGTATCACAAAAAGCGTTCCCCGCCTGTCGAATTTATGGAAGAAAGTCACGAACATCTTCTTCAGCTCAGTAGCTATCTCCCCCACGGTGCGGGTGGTCTGTTTGTCGTCTGCTGGACGCGGCATGAAACGGCTGTGGTATAGCCATATACCTATGAAGATGCCTGCCAGACCGTAGAATATCAGTGCCCATGTGAAGCGTATCTGTCCGCGGAACATCACCTGCAGTATTCCCGCCAGCGACACCAGCACACCGTTGACAAAGATTATGGCGAGACGGTAGAAGGTGTTGCGCAGTCCAACATATTTTGCCTGATTGTGGTCGTCAAGCTCTATCATGTAAAAGCCGTCGGCAGAGATGTCGTGGGTGGCGCTGCAGAAGGCAATGAGGAAAAACAGGCACATGGTTGCCTGAAACCAGAACTCGGTGGGGATGGAGAAGGCTATGCCTGCAAGTGATGCTCCAATGAGCGCCTGCATGGCGAGCACCCACCACCGCTTGGTCTTCAGCAAGTCGATGAATGGACTCCATAGCGGCTTTATCACCCACGGCAGTGCCAGCCATCCAGTGTATAGTCCCACCTCGGTGTCCGACAGCCCCATCTGCATATACATTACTACCGACAGTCCCGTGACAATGATGTTGGGCAGTCCTTCGGCAAAGTAGAGTGTGGGAATCCACACCCATGGATTTTTCTTTTTCATTTATTATATACGGTTGCTTACTGGTATATCTTTTTAATTTCCGCACCGCGGTAGTAGTGCAGCAATATCTGGTCGTACTTATATCCCTGTTCACCCATTACCGCCGCGCCAATCTGGCACAGTCCCACGCCGTGTCCCCAGCCTGCGCCGATGAGCGTGAAGTGCTGCGGTACTCCGTTGGCATCTTCTCCGTCGGTTCTTACTACAAAGGCACTGCTGTAGAGGTGGGTGTTGCTGAGCACGCGGCGAATCTCCAGCTCTTTTCCTATGATGAGGCTTTTGCTGGTGCCGCTGATGCTCAGACGGCATATTCTTCCGCTCTTGCCGCGCTCCAGTGGAGTGAGGGCGATGATGGCTCCAAAGTCCACTCCCGTTTTCTCGCTCAACAGCTGTGACAGTTCTTCCTGTGTGTATTCCACGCGCCAGCGGTAGTAGTCGGCTGTCTCGCGGTCGTAGTCGTTGAGCACCTGGCGCAGCACGTTTTTGTCCTGTGTGTTGCAGAAGCTCTCGGGGGCGGAGAGAATCCACCGTTCAGCCTCGTCCTCCCGGGTGAGGTCGGGTATTACAGGATGTTCTCCGATGGTGTCGCGCACGGCGGCAAGATAAGTCTTCGGTGTGTCCTCCCAGCAATACTGGAACTCCTCGCTCACTCCACCGCAGCACTTGCTGAAGCGTGCGTCGCAAATCTCGTTGCCGTCTATGAGAATCCTTCCGCGTGTAGCTTCCACGGCGCGCTTCACATCGGGATTTCCCGCACGGGTTATTCCCTGATAACGCTGGCAGTGGTCGTCGGCGCAGACATCAAACAGAGTGTGGTCCTCGCGGTCGTACCATCGTATTATCTCATCATCTTTTTTTGTGAACGAGAAGAAATTGTTGGCGGAGTTTTCCTTCATGCGGCTGCGCTTGTCCATTTGTGCCAACAGCCAGCTTCGTGAAATCACGGCATGTGCCTTGAGAAGCTCCACCGATGAGGTTGCAGCCATCTCGCTCGAAATCACGCTTTCAAGATAGTGCTCCACTGGCAGTTCGTTGATTGCCACAATCTTGTCTGCCTCTACAACAAAGCGCAATGCGCCGAGGAATGTCTGCGCCTCCTTTCGCTCCCAGTGGAAGTTAATGCCAATTGTCATGTCGTACATGCAGAACGATGCGTTGTCGGTCTGTGGACGGAATATGAGTGAGCTGTATTGGTTGCCGCGCCACAGTATGCCGCCTTCTGAGAACTCCACAGTCTGCTCGCCCTCTATCACAGCACCCTTTGCCATATATGGTGCATTGAGACGGAATGTTATCTTCTGTGCGCTTACCAGTCCCACTGTCACATTGGGCTCTTTGCCCGTCTGCGTGTCAGCTCCGTTCTTGGCATGGTGTTGTGCCTTGCTGCGTATCTTCTCTGCCGCAGCATTCGCATCGGCGGCATCGAGTGCCACCTCTTTTAATATGGCTGTTGCCGTTTCGGCAGTCATCTTGTCAAAATCTTCATGGCGTGGGGTGATAATCAGTCCGCTCATGTCCAATGCTCCGGGGCTGACCATTAGTTTCTGATTGCCCTCGGCGTTGTAGCAGTCCGGGCGGTGCTTTTTTCTCGGCAGAACCACGGTCACAGTCTCGCCTTCGTTGCGCCACGCCACGATGTTCATCATCGGTTCGGTGTCGCCGGGCAGCAGCGGCAGTGCGTGGTAAAGCAGTCCGAACAGTTCGGTGTCGCTCTCAACGCTAAGGCTCTTTATCACAAACGCCGTACAGGGATAGTCTGTAACCTGCCATATTCCTTCGCCGTTGTCACGCTCCAGCACGGCTGTGAGACTGCGGCTTAGCCGCTGCCATGCCTTTTGCAGTGGCAATACTCCGCTGGTGCCTGCCTGAAAGTGTGCATGGTCGGGAGCCGATGCCCCGCACTTGGGACCATTATAGAACACCATCAGTTCGGGATATTTGTCGAGCAGACGGTGCATCTCGCTGTAGTTGCCCAATATCTGTTGCGGTTCATGACGCAATGACGGTATGGTGTAGTGTACGGGCAATATCGGGAATGGATTTACAAGAAGTTCAAAACGGCTGTCAATGGCTTTTTGAGCCTGAATTTCCGGACGGTTTTTCACACACAGGAAGCAGGGACGGCTCTCTATCGCCTTGCGGCTGATGCTTGCTCCCGTTGACACCATTCTTGCAGGATTGTATTGTGCCACTAATGTCATGGTGTCGGTCTGCAGTTCCTTTGTGTCCACGGCTTGCAGCTCGCGGTAGCGCTGGCTAACCTCCTCCCACGTCTCTAACTGACGGTTGAAGAATCTTCCGAGCGAGCTGTCTGCCATCATGTCGCCCGTGCCTTTCAGCATTTGCTGTCGAGCCATGATTTCGAGTGTGCGCAGACGGTCCTTGTACAGGTTGTTGGCGTTGACCTGCTCCACAGAGAGGGCGGCATCACTGTTGCCACCCCAGCGGCGGCACAGGTACAGTTCATCGTAGATTCTGCCTATGCGGTAGCGGCGTGAGAATATCAGTCCTAAGGCATAGTCTTCGCCATAGCTTGTGTTTGGAAACTGTATCTGTCGGAGCAGCGGTGTGAAGAATGCGCGCGGTGCTCCAAGCCCGTTTATGCGCAGGGCATTGTTGGGACCGTTTTCCTCGGTCCACTCCTTATGGTCGATGAGTCCAGGGGGAAGGGTGTTCAGCTCGAAGTCACACATGCGGTAGGAGCCTATCACCATTGCAGCCTCTTGCTTGTAGAAGGCATCGACTATGGTTTGCAGGGTTTTGTCGCTGCTGTAGAGGTCATCGCTGTCGAGCTGCACGGCAAAGCGTCCGCAACGGCTGTCGTTCACAGCCACATTCCAGCATCCGCCTATGCCCAGGTCGGTGCGCTCGGGAATGATATGTACCAGTCGTGGGTTGTTGACGGCTTTCAGCAGGGCGGTTGTGTTGTCGGTGGAATGATTGTCCACTACAATTACGTTGTAGTCGAATGTGGTGATTTGGTTAAGTGCGCTGTTCACGGCATCGATGATGGTTTTGTCGCGGTTGCGCACAGGTATCACCACCGATGCCTCCATTTCAAAATCCTGCTCGGCAAAGTCTGGGCAGGCATAGTCGGCTGTGTTTATCTTTGCACCTATTTCCTCCAGGTGGTGCGTGGCAGCCTGCTCCATCTCTATCTGTACCTCGCGGTTGGCGGGATTCACATAGTCAAACTGTTTCTCGCCGCTTTTGCGCAGGTCGGTTTCCTCTTCGGTATAGAGATATTCGTTGAGGTGCAGCACCATGCCTTTGCGGCTGAGGAACAGGCGCAGGTCGTAGAGCGCAGCATATTGGTAGTTGGCAGTGGTTTCGGCGGCATACTCCTTGAGCAATTTGCTGTCGATGATGGTCACGCTGCCATAGTCGAAGTCATTGCGTATAGCGCCCGGCTGGTGGTCGATTACGGGGTGCTTCTTCAGCTCGCCGTTCTCCATAGTGTAGTAGTCGGAATACACCATTGCCGCTCCAGAGTCTCTTATCACGAGCAGCAGACGGTCGAGCATTCCCTGTCCCATGGTGAGCGGTGTTGGCTTGGTGTACATCAGCACATAGTCGGCGTCTGTCGTCTCAGCCATCTGTCTGATGGCATCGGTGCTGTGCATACCCTTTTCCATTATGTGTATGTTGTTTACTGTGTTGTTTGCCTGCATTGCAGTAACAAGCCGGTCGGTACACTCACCGTTGCCTTTAGTCAGAAAACAATCTGTCTTGTGTCTCATTTTTTATTTTTTTGAAATTAGGAGTTATAGGAATGGTAGGAGAAGTAAGAGTTGTAGGGATTTTAGGAGTATTAGGAATTGTATGAAGATTAAGAGTCTTACTATTCTTACTTTTCCTACAACTCCTACCGTTCTTACTTCTCCTACAACTCTTACTTCTCTTACCATTCTTACTCTGTATAGAATTTAATCAGTTTTGTCAGTGCCTGCTGGCATACAGGACAGAACACGGGGTGCTCATTTGTTCGCATGCGGCAGTCCTCGTTTCCGCGCCACACTCCGTGGGTGAGATAGCCTCCACCCTCATACATTCCAGCTTTGCCGCTGTCGATAAGGTTCTGCCATTTCTTTGAAAAGTCGTGCTTGGTGGTGATGTTTGGCTCCCATGGCTCGGTGTCGGCAAAGTACATCGGGTCGTTGTCGCTGTAGGCATACTCGTCGCCAAGTCCGCCAAAGCTGTGTCCGAACTCATGCACTACCACGGGGCGGAAATGTTCGCCGCGTGTATAGCTCAGGTTATATGAGTTGTATATACCTCCTCCTCCGTAGGTGTCGGTGTTTACTAATATAATAATGTGTTCGTAGGGCACTCCGGCAAGTACGTCGTGCAGGCGTTTCAGGTGTAGCGTGGTGAGATAGCGGTCGCTGTAGAAGGTGTCGAAATGCGAGCCGAGGGCAGTGTTCTTCCAGTCATTCTTTCGTGGCACACTTGTGCCGCTGTCAGCCGATGCCGACTTCACTGCCACCACGTTGAAGCGGTCTTTCATTGTCTTGAACGGCTCGTGGGCAAACATCGACTCGTTGGCTGTTGCCACATCCTTCATAAACAGTTCCATTTCAGCCTCAGTGTAGCCCTCAGCCACGTAGGCTATCTTGATGCACTTGTCGGGATCGGCTGCCTTGAGTACGGTCTCGTATGGAGTATGCTCGTTGCCTATGGTCTTTATCAGTATGTCGCTTGGATCCACGGTGTGCGTTGTCTCTGCCATCACCTTTTCGTGATAATCCTTTATCCTCACCGTTATGTTCACTTTCTGCTTGGGGTAGGGCACGAGGAATACGTTTTCAAACGATTTTGGAGTAGTTTTCGACTCGTCGGTGCTGAGCCATTCCTGAAACAGAGTGGAAAATGAGTGGCGGTAGATAACTTCACCGCTGGCGTAATCTTTTACTGTTATGTCGCCGTTGCCGGCAAGAGGCAGTTCACCAAGATGCTGGCGGCGACCAAACCAATGAGCACTCTTGCACAGTTGGTCCACGTATATTGCCTGCTTGTTGCGGTCGCCTGCAAACACGTAGTCGAGCCGCAGGGTGGAATCACAGAAATGCTTGTTAAAGTCCTGAGCGCCGGCACTCAGTGCCATCATTGCAGCAAACAGGGAGAGGATTGTTTTTTTCATTAGTGTTGTTTGTTTTGATATTATCGTTGATTCTTCATTGACTTCGTCGATTTTCGGCTGCACCTCGGGAAAGCTCAAGCAAGCTTGGCTCTCCACTCGGTTTGCACGAAAATTCTTCATTCTTCACTCTTCATTTTCCATCTGTTGTTTGGTACCCATTCCTTGTCTACGGATAGCGTGATGCTGAAGTTCTTGTTCACATTGTATTTCACTGCTGCGCCTATCCGGTCGCCCAGCGCGTTCATGTCGTAGAGAGAGTAGGGAATATAGTTGCTGCTCACGAGCGACTTCTGCCCGTAGAGGTAAGCCTCCCAGTGGTCGTTGAATCTGTAGCCGAGTACAGCCGACAGTCCGGCATCGCGATAGGTGTCGTGCCCCCAGTAAGTGTTATTGAGATAACCGCCTGCCGCAAAGGAAAGATTTTTCGACAGCGGCATGGCATACATTGCAGCAATGTTTTGAGAGAATCCCGCACCATGGCGGGCGTGCTTGCCAAACTGTGCAAACACCGATGCCCCGAGGTTCATGTTCAGTCCCTTGTGAAGCTCCCAGTTGTCCCAGCCAATGCCGCCATAGACGGGCGACATGCCGTACCAGCGGTGGGTGGGCTGAGCCATCTGTCCTAAATAGTTGAGGCGGGGCAGTGCAAGCGAGTCTATGGCTTGCAGCTGCTCCGTCGGTTTCAGTGTCTCTTGGGCGTTGGCGGAAGCAATTCCTCCCGCCAATGTCATTATCAATATTCCGTATCTGATGTTCATTTATTTAATCTTTCAGAGAATATGTCACCGTTGTCACCACCCTCACCTTTTTAATATAAGGTGTGTTGGCGTCGCGGTCGTCAATGGAGAACTGTCCCTGATCGGCACGCATAATCTTGTTTATCTTGCTGTTGCTGTTTTCGGCAAACTTCTCAGCGGTGGTCTGTGCGTTCTTTATCGCCTCCTGCATCATCTCAGGCTTCATTTTCTGGAACGAAACATATTCATATTGTATCCTGTTCTCATAGTCGCCGGCAATCACAGCCACGCCTTGTTTCAGCAGCTCTCCCTGACGGGCAATGATGCCGCGCACCAGTTTCACGTTGCGTGATGTCACGGTCACCGTCGATGTGATGTTGTAGCGGTAGGTGTTTATCTGCTGGTTGTACTGGTTGGCATTCATGTCAATCACCGTCGGTGCATTCACTTCTATCTCATTTTCTTTTACTCCGTTTTTTATGAGGAAAGCCTTGATGGTGGCGGTGGTGGCGTTGATGTTGCTGTAGAGTGTGGCGAGGTCGTTGCCCAGCTCCTTGGTCTGTATCGGCCATGTCACCTTGTCGGCTTCCACTTCCTTCTCAGCCAGTCCCTTCACTGTCACTTGGCGGTCTTTTTCTGCAAAGTCGTCAATTCCCCACTTAATACACACTCCGAGAATGATGATTCCTGCTGCCAGTATTGCAGCTTCCTTGATTCTGTTCATAATCTTGTTCCTTTCTTTTTGTTTGTTATTGTTTTCAGGTTGCACACCGCTGAGATGTACTTGGCAAAATTACAAAAATAAATCCATATACTGCCATCTTTTGGCAAATAATATGACTTTTTATTGTTTTTTGGGTGAGAAGTGGAAGAATTGCCGCATGAATCATGCAAGGCATTCGTCAAGGTCTCTTGTTATTTGTTCCTTGTCAAGCTTCTGACCTATGAATACTATCTTCTGCATGCGGTCGCCGTACACATCGTCCCAATCTTGCAGTAGCCGCGGTTCCTGCCTCATCAGTTCCTGCAACTCTTCCTCGTTGGCGGTGGCAAACCACAGCCCGGCTTCCTTCATGCGCTTCTGCACTCCTGCCTGCTCAAAGAGATACGACATGTCGGTGTTGTCGCTGAAATAGCACACACCCTTGCAGCGTATGACGTTTGAAGGCCATTTCTTTGCCACGAAATGGTCGAACTTGTTAATGTCGAAAGCCTGACGGCGATAATATACAAAGGTGCCGATGCCATATTCCTCAGCCTCGCCCTCCTCTTCGTTATGATTGTGGCAGTGGCAATGTTCATGGTGATGATGGTGGTGTCCGTGTTCATCATGTTCGTCGTGTTCATGATGATGATGCTCGTGATGATGACAATGGGCTTCGTGTTCTTCCTCCTCTGTCATTTCACGCTCTATCTCCTGTACCCATGTGGCTGATGTTGCCACATCTTCAAAGTCGAACATTCCAGTGCCTATGATTCGGTCGAGCTCCACCTCAGCATAATCACATTCTATTATCTGCGCCCTGGGTTGCAATGATGTAATGATTTTGCGCACGCGCTCCAGTTCCTCGGGGTTTACCTCCGACACCTTATTTAATAATACAATGTTGCAGAACTCTATTTGCTCTATCAGCAGGTTCTCGATATCGTCCTCCTCTAAAGTGGTGCTCTGTAGCTTCTCGCCACATTGGAACTCGCTCTGCATGCGCAGTGCATCAACCACGGTTACAATGGCGTCAAGACGTGCCACACCGTGTTCTGTGTATTGTGGACCGAGCGTCGGTATGCCGCAGATGGTCTGCGCTATCGGTGCCGGTTCGCAGATGCCGCTTGCCTCAATCACAATATAGTCGAAACGCTCCAGTTTCAGTATGTCGTTGATTTGCTCCACAAGATCCATTTTCAGCGTGCAGCAGATGCAGCCGTTCTGCAGTGCCACCAGACTGTCGTCCTTCTGACCCACCACGCCGCCTTTCTGTATCAGGTCGGCATCGATGTTCACCTCGCCGATGTCGTTTACTATCACTGCAAACTTTATGCCTCGTTCGTTGCTTAGAATATGGTTTACCAATGTTGTCTTGCCGCTGCCCAGGTATCCTGTAAGCAGCAGCACAGGTGTCTCTTTTATCTGCATACTAATTCTTTATTTTAGTTATGCAAAATTACTAATAAGTGAGCACAAAATAGAATATAAAATGAAATTTTAATATTTTTTATGCCGAGATGCTGCGTAACTTATAAAAACTTACTGTAACTTTGCAACCAAAATTTAAGTAAATATGCGCGGATTGAAAATTATAATATGTATGGCATTAGCCATCACATTGTTGGCTGGCTGTGGAGGCAAAAACAACAAGAATGCAAGTGCCGACGAGTCGGGAATAGTGGAATATCACGAGAATGCTCCAGGCGACTCAACGCTCTACGGACTGGCTTGCGACGGTTGCAACGACTCGATGGTGGTGATACTGCCATACGCCGGAGGCAACCCCGACACTTTCGACATAGTGAGAGCCACCCGCCGCAACATGATTTACGGACAGCCGAGAATCGGTTGCCGCATGGCGCTGAACATAAATCCTAAAAACCGCAGGGAAGCATGGCAGGTGATTGTGCTCGATGACATTGAGCAGCAATGGAGCATTAAGGTGATGCCGGAGATTATTGGAGAACAGCCCGACTCAGTGGTGAAACAGCTGATGGTGCCACATGAATACAGCTATCTGCTGAAAAGCAACAATCAGATGCGCACAATGGGAAATATCCGTCCCTCTGACACCTCAGATGAGCAGAAGCCAGTGGAATATCCCACAATAACGCAATACAACAAATGGAGCATATACAACGGTAAGTTGATACTTGCCTATGATGTGCAGAACATCATTACTGCTGACAACGATACGCTGCTGCCAAGCGTGAACGCGGTGAGCGACACTGCAGAGATTGTGTATATGACAGCCGACTCACTGGTATTGAGAATCAATAATAAGCTAAAGAAATTCTACAGGTCAGAGCAGAAATAGATTTATTTTGACAAAAGGTCTTCTGAGAATCGCGTGAAATTCACCAACTGTATCCTCGGCTTCAAATACGCAAAATTTCAGATTTGTATATCGTGCTGTTAATCAGATAGTTATAAACACGACTGCTTTCTTCTTCACAAAAAGGCATCATAAAAACGGCTTTTTTGCCCGTTTTTGGAGCAAAACGAACGTATGTTTGTTGGCAAAGTAAGTTAACTCCGTTGGCAAAGTCACCTATCTTCGTGAAAAATTCTATTTGTTTTTGTGTGGAATGGCATTAAACTGACATTCCATTTTCTATTTCAAGAAAAAATTAGGCGGTTATTTTTCAGAATTATATTTACATGCAGTAGTATTATGCAGATGCTTTTCGGCAAAATAAAGCATAATCATTTTGTAAAAAAAGTTAAGTGAACCATTATGGACTTAGGTTTGACTTTTGCGGTTAGAGAAGAATGCGTACCTTTGCATAAAATAACTAAAAAACAAGAATATATGGAATGTATTAAACCTCTGCCCTGAAAATTCTCAGCCAGAATGTAACTTTGCGGAATAAAATATTATTTAATTAACTAAATTCGTGAGTATATGAGAAATTTATCATTAACACTTATCGGCCTGTTATATGTACTGATGGTACGGGCCAATGCTGACGTGCCGTTCAGCATACAAGGTATTAAAAACGGTGACAAAGTCACTGTTACAATCAGCTCCAACTCTTATCTGGAGACAATGAATGTCACGGCAGACGGCGACTATTCATTTTCGGCAGTACCCACAGGAAGACATTATGTGAAGGTGGAGGCTGCGGGCTATAATGTGCAGGACGCCAAGATGGTGAATGTAAAAGAGGACGGTTCGATAGAGCCGTTTGTGGGTGTGCAGCTTGTTGTAACTCCTATTGGGGACGAAAACACATGGACTCACTCATGGCATGAGGACGGGAGCGTCTCGGGATATACCACGACATCGTATGTCAACACTCCTCCCGTGGTGGAGTTTCTCGGCAAGAAAATAGTGCCGAGCGATGTGCCGTCACAGGCAATCCTGAAGGAGAACTATAATATTGTATTGTCGAACGACAATATGCCCTGGACACAGGAGTTTGCTTATCGTCTGCTTGAAACATTAAAAACCATTCCCAACCGTTTGGGAGAGGGCGGCAGTACAATACTGGCATTAACAAACGAAAGCATCACGGATGATATAAATGTGGAAAACATCGCGGGGGGACAAATCGTAACAATATCCAAGGACGCTTTTGTATATGCCAATCCGTTCCTTGTGACACTCGACGGTGTGCGCGGACGTTTCTTCTCAAAGCGCCTGCACCATGCTTTAGTGAAATTTGTCACAGATTTCGGACGCGACAGCTACAAGGTTGACCTTATTCTCAGTGAGCGTTTCGGGTGTTCTATCAATATTCCTGACATAGCTTCGCTTACGGGAGAGGACGCAGCAAACTTCCAGTCGTTCTATCCATCAGAGTTGACGGCTATCATAAACATGCTTGAGGAATTGCCCGAGGGTTTCCACAAGACAGCCCAGCTGAAATATCTTGTGCGCCGGCAGGATGGACACCGCAACCCAAGATATCCTGAGGCCGCAGCCGTATCATGGTGTATGGAAAACGGCTACATAGAGTTCATCAATGCGCCCCATCTTGGTGTCAGTGCCTTTGGCGGAAACAATGAGCAGTTTGACACACAGCGGTTGATTCTGCATGAAAAGACACATTTCCTGTGGGCATTTGCTTTTTCAGACGAGATAAAGAACGACTGGGCTGAGATTGGCGGGTGGTATAGAGACCCTAATGCCGGTGACGACCCTGATGCAGGATGGAGCACCACCAAAACAACTGAATTCGTGTCGGCATACGCCCATGCACACAATCCTAATGAAGACATGGCAGAGTCTGTTGCTTTTTACCTTAAAGACCCGGAAGCATTGCGGTCACGTTCATTGCCAAAGTATGAATTCATAAGAGACCGTATAATGCACGGAACACGCTATATATCCCATATTCCTGACCATCTTACTTTTGAGGTTCTCAACTTATGGCCCGACTATGACTATCCGGGAAAGATAAAGAGCGTGAACATCACTGTCACAGGTGCTCCAGAGGAGGATAAACAGCTCACGTTCGATATAGAGCTTAATCACACTGAAGGTTTTGACGACGGTGCTTCAAGTGCCTTTACAAGAATCATGAGCCCTACGTTTATAGATGAGGAAGGAAATAAGAAGGGTACTTACCTTGATTTATGGTTTGGCCCAGTAGACGGCAACCCATGGCATTTGCGTGGAACTGCAACGATAAGCAAATATAGCAAAGCTGGATATTGGGTTCCAGGAGATATCACAGTGAGTGACGCTGTTGGTAATGCACGGTATGAGGGGCGTAACGACTGTATAACCAACATCTATGTGAACAACCCTCTTGAGGATTTAATATCGCCTGTTTACGAGAAAGGTAGTTTGAGATATGAACTGAAGGACGTTGAGATTGACGGTCATCATGAGCAGCTGCTGTCTGTTAAGTTTAACGCCTACGATAACATAGGTATAAATGGTGTATATGGAGGCTTATATACGGGAGTGGCCTCAAACCACATGCCTGGCTGGAACACGATAGTTGACAAAGAGAATAAGACCATTGAGATTCAATATAGGATAAGGGATTACTTTTATACAACAGATTACTATATTTCCCATATATCCATTACAGACATCGGAGGATTGGAAAGAGACGTCCGTTTCTCAAATGACCCTAAGCATGAGCCGGTGCAGAAAATTCATATTACTACACCTAATCCCGATTATGAGCATGCAGAGGTTGACCTAAACAGAATATATGTTCATGCAGAGCCTACCCACCCCGAGGCACCAGATGGAGAGACAAAGGTTGATATTACGTTCTATGCCCGTGATAATATTTCGGGATTAGCAACTACAGGAATTTCATTACGTGACCCACAGGGATTGATGCATTTTTATTGGGGAACTAATGGACCAAGTGATGCCTCAGGATATTTTGACGGCGACCCGACCGCATGGAGAAAATATAACACGACCATAATACTGCCGCAAGGCTCAGCACCGGGAATATGGGGCGTTGGAGAGATGAACCTTCGTGATTTGGCATTTAATGATTTCACCTACAACTTCGTGGAGACCCTTATTTTCGAACCGGACGATTCAGATACAGACTATGTTCTTTTCGCCAACCTTGACGACAACGACATGCTTAATCTCAGCCTGACATCGGAAACACTCAACGGATATGGATATACTTACCGTATTATCAGCGATGAGAACGGACAGGAGTTAAACGGAAGCCTCACAGCGGAACAACGCGCAAAGACACGAAGTGCTGCCCATTACGACAAGAGCGTCGACATATCTTCACTGCCCGACGGAAAGATTATCGTGATAATAAACGTGGTGGATGCCGACAATAAGGTTATGGCTGTACGCTCACAGTCGCTTGTGAAGTCATCCAGCCCTACCGGTATAGAAAGCAGGATAGACAAGACTAACGGAAACGTGACATCAATCACATATTATGATGCTATGGGACGCAAACTTAATGCACCGTCAAAGGGGCTGAACATCGTAAAAGTGATGTATGAGAACGGAACCGTAAAGACAATGAAGGTGAATTCTGCTGATTAACTTGTTGGATACATTCTTATAAAAGCAAAAAAATGCTCAGCCGCGGAAATCTGCGGCTGAGCAATTTTTTATAAATTTATCTCCCAGTCTGTGATGGTTTTCTCCTTTGTGCTGAAGTTTATGCCAACCTTCACCACGGGCAGCTTATGCAGCGCAAACCGTGCGGGATAGTCCTTCAGGTTTATCTGACTCATTGCCTTGGCAGCACTCTGGTTAATCTTCAGCTCAATGACGTAGAGCCTCGTCGCAGTGCGCATCACCATATCAACACGACCTGTGGCGGTGCGTACCTCCACATCGGCAAATTGCCCCAACAGAGAGAAGATGACATAGAGCATCTGCTGGTAGTGTCCCTCGTAATCAGTATTGTCGCATTCGGGCACGGTGAGCAGGAAGGTCTTAAGCAGCTGCAGCATTCCCTCCATGTCATCGCGGTACAGGGCACGCGCCATGTTCACAATCGTGGTGGTTGCAAGCAGCGTGTTGGGAGTGACGTATGAGGGTATGAGGCTCCTCATCAGTCCAAGTCTCACCTCGTTGTTGGGGATGTCGAGCCTGTAGATTTCAAACATCGGGTCATAATCCTTTATCGTGATATATCCGCTCTGATAAAGCAGCGGAATAATACTTGTCATGCGCTCTGTAGGGGCGTCAAACTCAGATGCAACAGCCTCCATTCCACCTATGCACGAAGGCACAACCTCATATTTGCGTAGCATCTCTATAAGATAAGTGGGAGTGCCACTGCCAAACCAATAGTCCCTTATCTTTCCGTCCATAAAGGCATTGAGAAGACTAAACGGATTAAACACGTCTGGCGACGGCCATGTGAAATGATAGCCGTCATACTTGTCGGTAAGCTTGGTAATGGTCTCCTCACGGCTTAATTTCATTGCTGCCGCAAGATTGTCTATATAGTCGCTCATCTGCGTGAGAACCTCTTCCTTAGTTATGCCGCAGATACCGGCATAAGGCTCATCCATGCTTATGTTCTTGATATTGTTCAGCTCGCTGAATATGCTGAGCTGCGAGAACTTTGTGATTCCCGTGAGAAAGACAAACCGCAGATAAGGATCACATGCCTTAAGCGGCGAGTAGAAGTTGCGCATAACGTTGCGGAGCACAGGCAGATTCTCATCCTCGTGCATCACATCAAGCAGCGGAGCGTCATATTCGTCTATGAGCACTACAACCTTCTGTCCCGTCTGCTCGCAGGCACGCATAATGAGACTCTTAAGCCTGTCGTTGATTTTTCCGGCACCTTCTGCCCTGCCGTATATTTTTTCATATTCGCAAAGCTGGTAATTGAGCATACTCTCCAGCTGCTCCTTGTCCACATGCTTTGCCGTGCTCATGTCGAAGTGTAGCACAGGATACTGTGTCCACTCCTTTTCCAGCTTTTCAATAGCCAGTCCCTTGAACAGTTCCTTTTGTCCTTCGAAATAACTGTGGAGCGTGGATGTAAGCAGTGACTTGCCGAACCGGCGGGGACGGCTCAGGAAAAAATATTGGTTTGATGACGAAACCATTCTGTGGATATATTCCGTCTTGTCGATATAGAGATAGCCATTCTCGATAATCTTCGAAAATGTCTGTATGCCCACAGGGCACTGTTTTAAATGCTTCTGCTCCATAGCTTTTATACGTTTTTACCTTTCTTTTTGCAAAGTTACGAATAAGCGAGCACAAAACAAAATATAAAATAAAATTTTAATATTTTTTTTGTCGAGCGAGAGTAACTTCTACAAAGTTACGAACCAACGGTCGACGAAGTCAATAAGCGAGCACAAAACAAAATATAGAATAAAATTTTAATATTTTTTGTCGAGCGAGAGTAACTTTATAACAGCTCAGGTGTGTTTTTTAATTTACCACAGAGATTGCGGAGTTTTTTTGTTTTATTTGCGTTGTTGTATGCTCACAGAGTTAAATGCCGGTCGGCATTTTTGAGCCACAGAGTCTTGGCGGCTGATGGCTCTGTGTCTCCTGATGCCTTTAGGCGTCACACTCTGGGTCGTCAGAATAATATTGCATAAAAAAACTCAGTGGCTCCGTGGCTCTGTGGTTTTAAATAATATAGAGTAGATACAGAACGTTAATTGCACTACATGAATAAAAAAAGTTAAATGAACCATTATGGACTTAGGTTTGACTTTTACGGTTAAGGAAGATTACGTACCTTTGCATAAAATAATAACTAAAAAACGAAAATATATGGAAAAACTGAAGCCTCTGCCCCGAAAATTCATATCCGGCAAGTAACTTTGCATTATCCTTGCATCATGCAATATATTAATATAGTAGGTGACAGCTTGGGCATGAAAGAGTAGCGGAGAGTGTGAAACAAAAAAATAATAGTGAAACAGCAAAAAGTTCGTCCGTTATGATTGGTATTTCGAAATTTATTCGTATTTTTGCAGACGTTAAGGCAAACTGCCGCTACTGGCAGTCTGTCGCGACAAAGACATTGCGGATAAAGAAAGAGACGTTGTCTTCTTTTCGGGACTCGGATAAAACCGCCAAAACTTTATCAGAAACACCCGGAGAACAGAAGAGCAGACGTTCGTACCTTCATATCAAGGTGCGGACTTTTTGCCACGCTGTTGGGTGTTTGGGTTCTTGGCGGTACCTATCGAGTCACAGAAGCAAAAAGTTTCCGTGCCTTTTTCCGTATAAAACTAAATACTACATGCAACCAATGACAGAAAGAATACTACTGCTCCTCCTCACCGTTGTAATGACGGCAGGGGCGCAAACAAAACCAAAAACAATGGCAACAAACTACTATTGCGAGTATTGCGGACACAAATTCCATGATGTCCGCCAGCTTACATCAGCCACCTGCTCGCGTCACCCCGACGGCAGTCACCGCGGCTACCACAAATTGTATGAGGGCAGAGAGAAAAGCACCTATCTCTGCAAGTACTGCGGACATAAATTCAACTCCATCATGCTGATGGTGGGCGGCACCTGTGCGCATCATCCCAAAGGAATGAACAAGGGCTATCATGCCCCGGCGCTGTAGAACAGCAAATGTAATACTAACTTAAAATAAATCTTATCTTATGAATGAAATTAAAATTTATCAAAAAATAAAAGAGTTGGCAGAAAAGCTGAACCGCAGTGGAATGACGCTTACCCGTACCGATTTAGCTTATGAGATAAAGGAGTTAGGGGTGAAAGACGACTCTTTGTCTGTGAGTGAATGGGTGTGGAAGACATACATACATTATAAAAAGGATGGAAAGATACGCACAGCTTTTGTAAATAATGAAAAAAGACGTTATATCGTAGATGAGTATAGTGTATATTCTTTGACAGAGCAGGGCAATGTGGAAGATTTGTCAAAGACTCTTGATAAATTATTGACCGAGGGTGACAGCGCATTACGCACATTGGAAAACTGCATTTCGGCTGCTTTGAGTAATGAGGCGGTTGCAAAGAGTGCCGGAGGATTAATGGCTACAGTCACAGGCACGAAGGGAGTAGTAGATGTGCAGGCTAAAGCTGCATCTGTGTTTGAGAGATATACTCAGATGGTGAACGCATACGATACAGCAAAGGGAGATGTGAAAGCCATTATTGGAGACTTTGTAAGTTTGCGAAATTATGTAAGTGAGATTTATTGCAAATATGTGCTTGCACTGACTGATGTGTTTGGAGATTCCATCAAGGCGGTTTCTCCCAATTTGTTCGATTTTGACTCTATCCAATATCTTGATGTGCAAACTATGTTGAGAAATGTACAGCTGGAATATAATCAGGTGATGGACAGATGCGGAGAGCTGATGAGCTCCATATCAGACAGTTTTTCAAACAGTCTGAACGCCTCGTCGGGCATTTACCGTCAAACTGGCAATAAGAAAGTGGGATTAATGATGGCTGGTATCGAGATGATTAACCATTATATGAATGCCGCACAGAAAACCAATGAGCTGCGCGGACAGTTGGTCTCATTAGAAAATAATGTAAGACATGACGCCACGCAGATAAAGGGCGATATGGAACGGTTGATGCTTATATATAAAGGTATGAACGACTTGCACATTCCTCGGGCTGAGGCATTCTACAAATACAGCAGGCAAGTGTTGGAAAGTGATTTCAGCCAACTGATGGAGTCGCTTTACAACACACCGGAACTGTCGGCATTGATGCATGAACGGGAGAGCCTGCTTGAACAGTATAAGGAACTGAACAGAGCTATCGCTGATTCTCAGCTCAATATAGAATATTATACCTCGCACATCGCAGAATGCGAAACTTTGATTAAGAGCATGGAGCCACGATATATGGAAGCAAAGGAGAGCAAACCCTCAAAGCCTTTCTTCCTGCTCAACATAATAACCCTCGGTTCATCATCAAAGAAATATAACCGTGAAATTTCCGAATGGTATCACAGTTGCCAGCCTGTAATAAAACAATATGAAGACTTCAAGGTGGACGTGAATTTGGATAGGAATGACTTGGCCATACACCAAAAGGCATACGACGAATGCAGCAGCAAGCTGAAAGAGATAAGCATGAAGCTGAAACGTTCAAGCCGCAGCATGATGCAGGCAATAAATGTGGACACAAAGACCAAAAGACAGATTGCTGGTCAGCTGGACACTCTTATAAAGTTGTTGCGTGTGGCAAAGGAAATCATCGGAACAAAGCTTGACGAAAGGCAAACCAAGGTGGTTGCCATTAAGGACTACCGTAATGAGAAACTTCCTGCAGAGATAACAAAAAACATACAGACACTGTCGCAGTCATTAGGCAACATACAGGTTGATTTATCGTTTGCAAAACGTTCTCTGGACATGATGGGTGACGGAGAAGCCGGGCAATATGCAGAGGCTGACTTGCATACTGTTACGCAGGCTCAAAATGAAGTGATACAGAATGCCGTAGCCATTTTTGACTTTTGGACAGCCTTACAAGCCAAGAGAGCCGAAAGCCGTATGACGGCGGCAAAATATGATGCCGAGCTGAAGAAACTGCAGAACCAGTTGCAGCATGACATGCAGGCAATAGACAACAAGAGCGCCATATTGCGTGAGGCTCTGAAGCGGATAAACACAAGCCGTGGCGACCAGCAGCAGTTGCGCGAAGGCTTATTGGCATTGACTGACAGGCACAACGATTTTACCGACCAGGAATGGGAAGAGTTTTTCAACGGAACAAAAACAATAGAAATATAAAAAGAAAGCTATGGAAGAATTTCAAAGCAGCAGAAGGCGACAGGCTCAAGAAGACTTGGGACTGACCACACAAAAAGAACAGAATGCGATAAACCGTTCTCTTGAAAAAGAAGAGCGGAGAAAAGCAAAGAAAGAAGCCCGACGGTGGGAAATAATGGACTCGTCGTCCTATCAGCTGGCGCACGGAATAGCCAAATGTATGGATAAATACTTCTTGGATCCTATTCTTGGTTTCTTTCTTCCCGGCATTGGAGATGCATTAACATCAGTATTGGTGGCTCCATTCATATATGTCAGTGCAGTCAAGATTCGCAGCCTGTCACTCACATTGGCAGTGATATTCAACACCTTAGTTGATGTCTTGTTGGGAATGATACCGTTCTTTATCGGCGATATTGTCGATATCTTCAACAGGTCTTATCTAAAGAACGCCCGCCTGATTGACGGTTTTGTAAACGACGATAAAGCCGTTATAGAAGAGGTGAACCGAAAAGCCGTTTGGATGGGTATATTGATAGCCATTCTTTGCTATTTGATTTACCTTATGGTGCAGCTTGTCATAAAAGTTGGCGAATGGATAGGCTCTGCATGGGACTCTGTAATGGGAATGTTTTAAAATAAAAACTTTAACTATAAACAACTTACTATGTCAAAAGTATTTCAAATTACTCCTAAACGCACAAAGCGTACTAACGGGACAGTACTTACCCCAGAAATGGTGGTAACGGTAACAACTCAATCGCACACCACAACTCCATTCTATAATGGAGCAAAGGAAGTGCAGGAAGCATATATGCGACTGTATGCCTTCGATTACAAGAAGGCATGCTGCTCGGCTAATGATTTTGAATTTAAGAAGTTGGATTAAGAAAACAATAAGTTTCTGTAAAAATATAGTAATTTAAAATTTATAACAAATGAATAATTTAATGAAGTATCAGATTACCTTAGATAAATTATCAGAGGTGTCATCTCTACTCAATGCCGATGCTCAATCAGAGCTTAAAGCTGTGTCAAACGATTTTATAAACGAGGTACAGGAATCTCAGTATATCAAGGTTCCGCTTGTTGGTGTTTTTAGTGCTGGTAAAAGCTCGCTTCTTAATGTCTTTACACAAAAGCCTGGAATGTTACCTGTTGACACCCTGCCGGAAACGGCCGTTGCTTATGAATTGTATTATGGCGAAAATGAGTGTGTTGAACTATATCGCGATGGTTGCAAGATTGATTCTAAACCACTTGCAGATATTAAATCGCTTGTTACAAGTCCTGGTGATATTGCTAAGGTTTACTGTACAAGTGAGCCTATCAAAGCATTACAGACTAAGGGCATAATTCTTGTTGATATGCCTGGTATCGGTTCTGGTATTGAGAGGCATGATGCAGCCATATTCAACTATATCAATAGCGGTACCGCTTTTGTATTAGTTGTAGATGCAGAACAGGGTTCACTACGCGGCAGTACTCTTACATTCATGCAGGAGCTTGCTACTTACGGTCTCTACCCAGCTGTTCTTGTGTCAAAAATAGACAAGAAACCAGAAAAAGAACTTGGCGATATTATTGAGTATATCCAATATCAGCTAACACAGACTGGCAACAGCAATCCGTTTGTTTCAACGGTTTGTGCTGTTAATAACAATATTGACGGTCTTGTAACTTATCTTGAGACACTTAATGCAGAGACTTTAGTTGCTGAAAAATATGGAAAGAAGCTCAAAGCTATCATCAATTCTGTGATTGATCAATTGAAAATTAGAGTGGATTTGCGCACGAAAGACATAGCCGATGCAGATGAGAAACTAAAGGAGATAGAAGAAGAGATAGAAAATGTAAAAGCAGAACTGCCACAAGACAACAGCACAGCCGATACTCCAGAAAAATCCACTCAGGATATCCTTGACAATGTACGTGCAGCTCTTGAAGCCAAAGCAGATGACATCGCTCAAATGGTAATGAATAGAGAAGATAAAGATTCAATTATGTCTGCAATTGTCAGCATTGTCCGTTCAGAGATAATATCTTCTATGAAAGATGAAAGTGAGCAATATTCTATGGCTTTAAGTGCATCTGTTCAGGAGGCCGTGAAAAATTTAGCTACAATAGAAATCAGCAAGGATTTCATTAGCAATTGGGATGACCTTCTTGCTACGGTATCAGGCGTAATACTCAAATTCGTTAAAGCTGGAGGTATCTGGGCAAAAATAGCCTCATATATCCTTCCTGTGTTACCAAACATTTTAAATTGGCTGTTTGGTAAGAGTGATAGCGATGTCTTGGCAGAAATACGCGAAAAAGTGTTATCTAAATGTATCGACCCAATAATTAGAGACTTACGACCCACCATCTATAAAATGACTGTTGATAATCAAAAGAGAATTCAGGAGAAAATTCAGGCTGAACTTGTATCAAAGATGGAGAAAGTTAAAGAAGGACTTCGTGAAAAAATGGCTGATGCTAATAAATCTAAAGAAGAAGTGCAGTCTGAGCTCAATGTATTGGGCGATGCAATTAATAAACTTAACATTCTTGTTGAGAGCATTTAAATCGCAATTTAAAACAAACGAGAGTAGGAATTAAAAGCGTCCCTACCTCTCTTAAAACTTAACTGATATGACACTGGTTAAAAAAACAAATTCAAAAAATGCTTCATCTACATCAAAAAAGCAGATAATAAAGGTAAATCCTTATGAGAATGCTGAAAATGTTATGAGCATTATGGCGAGTATATGCTCGGCCAAACCGTCTACAGACATAGACTTATTTTGGGAAATCATTGATGATGCCTTTGATAAAGTTGTGCATGGGAAATCCTTATCTGAATATATTCAAGAAAATCGCTATAATCTATATAACAAAGACTTCAACTATGATTTGAAATCATTTTGTCGTGAGTTAGCTGTAAATCTTGAAACTCGCGAGAATACGCAGCATACGCAAATTGTTGTTGCTGGTGGATTCTCTTCTGGAAAGTCTTCTTTCTTAAATAGGCTTACCGATTGTGCTACTCTTCTTCCAACTGGAGTTGAACCAGTCTCTGTAGTTAAAACATATTTATATTGTTCTCGGAATACTAATTCAATATCAGTAAAGGGCGTTAATCACAAAAATGCGGTTGTAAATTTAAATACAAACGTGTTACAAGCTATCCAACACGCAAAAAAATCAAATGTATATCTCGCTTCCGTTCTTGACAAATTGTTTATAGAAATACCATCAAAAAAATTAGATGGACTTGTTTTTATTGATACCCTGACTTATACTAGAAAAAGTTGTCACTTTCGGAGCCCCAAAAGAAGTGACAAT